>CALPWM020000279.1 GCA_943327275.2 Chitinophaga pinensis | reverse complement strand
GAAGGGAAAGTGCTGCAACAATCTGACGTAACCCAGTGGAAAGGGATGGCACAGGATGCACTTCAATACCGTGAGAAAAATGGAATAACCCCGCTTTGGACCAACAGCATGTTTGGTGGAATGCCTACCTATCAAATCACTGGTATTCCAGTGAGTGCTTACTCCATTGGTGGACTTGATGCTTTGTTTACCTTGAAGCTCACAGAACCTGTGGGATTGTTTTTCCTGGCCAGCATCTGCTTTTATTTTCTTGCTCAAGTACTTGGATTCAGTACGATTGTGAGCATCATTGGCGGATTGGCTTACAGTTATGCAACCTATAATCCAATCATTGTGACTGTTGGTCACATAACCAAGATGCATGCGATAGGTTACCTGCCACTGTTTATCGGATCAGTGCTCCTGATTTTCAAACGAAAATACCTGATGGGAGCCTTGATGACAGCCATTGCCACAGCATTGTTTGTTCAGGCCAACCATCTTCAAATCAATTATTACGGGATGATCATCGTCCTGTTCATGTCGTTATATTATCTTGTCATTTGGCTGAAGGAAAAAGACTATGCCCATCTGCTTAAAACCATTGGATTCGGACTGGCCTCAGGACTGATCGGATTGGCCGTCAATGCAGTAATGCTGATCAGCACTGCAGAGTATGGAAAAGCATCCATCAGGGGTGGAAGCGCTTTGGCCATCAAAGAAGGAAAAGCCTCTTCAACCGGCCTGAGTGCAGAATATGCAATGAGCTATAGCATGTACCTTTCTGAATCACTTGTACTGATGTTCCCCAACATCTATGGCGGATCAAGTGACCCCAATACTGTTGACCTTGAAAAAACAAAGGCCGTTGAGGCATTGCAACAAATGCCACAGGAAGTTGCACAGCAACTCCAATCGTTCATGCAGTTTTACTGGGGAGGAATTGGCTTCACTGCCGGACCTCCTTACATTGGCATCCTGATTTGTTTTTTTGCATTCATTGGCCTTGGCATGAAAGCCAATCCAAACAGGTGGTGGATCTTGGCAACCATCATTTTTTCCATCCTGCTTGCAGCAGGTTCCTACTTTTCAGGTTTCAATACTTTCATGTTAAACTATCTTCCACTTTACAATAAGTTCAGGGCGCCAAGCATGATCATGGTCATTCCTACCCTTTTGGTTGGCATCATGGCTTTGTATGGTATGGAGGCAATGAGCAATGAAAATAGCTTTAAAGACATATTCAAGAAATACCTTTCAGGTTTCATTGGGCTTGGATTGGTGTTGGGAATTGTGTTTTTCCTCTACATGAGTTCCGAGTTTAAAACTGAAGGTGACAAGCAACTGATGAGTCAGGTGATGCAAATTCCTGACCAAAACCAGCGTGCAGCATTTCTAGAGCCGGTCAGGTCATTTACAGATGCGCTGGCTGCTGACAGAAAAGACATGATCATGTCTGACCTCACAAGAGGCTTTGTTTTCATGGGCCTTGCCATTTTATTGATCTTTCTTGTGGCTAAAAAAAGCATCAATAAAACGGTATTTCTTTCTGTCATTGGACTATTGACCCTGGTTGATCTTTTCCAGGTCAATACAAAATACTTGAAGCACGATCAATTCATTGAAGCCGAAGAAAATCAAAATGTTTTCAACCTCACTGAGCTGGATATCGCCCTCAAAAAAGACACCACCAATTACCGTGTGCTGGACCTGAGGGGTGGTGTTCAAAGGGCATTCAACGAAGGCGCCCTTATAGCCTATCACCATAAATCAGTTGGTGGTTATAACCCTGCCAAACTGAGCATATACCAAGACCTCATTGAAAACCAGTGGTACAAATTTCCAGACTGCAGACCAACTGCAAACATGATGAATACCAAGTACATCATCACGGGCAATATGGCAACTGATACTGTACCCAACCAGGATGCCCTCGGCAATGCCTGGTTTGTAAAAGGGATTGAAGTTAAAAAAGGACCTTCAGAAGTGATGAGTGCCCTCAGCTTTTTCAATCCAAAAGACACTGCCATTGTAGAAGAAAAAGACAAAACCAGTGAACTCGATGGAATAGTATTTGACAGCACAGCATCCATCCAATTGATCGCCAACCAAAATGATGAAATCAGCTATAGTGCAGCGACCCAAACAAAGCAATTGGCCGTTTTCAGTGAGGTCTACTACCCCTTTGGATGGAAAGCCTTCATCGACAACAAGGAAGTTCCCATATTGAAAGTCAACTATGTTTTGCGAGCCCTGGCAATACCTCCAGGCAAACATGCCATTCGATTTGAACTCAAACCTGCATCAATTGCTACGGCCAAATTGGTTTCCAATGCAGCTTCAATTCTCCTTTGGACATTGCTGTTTGCCATTGGTTTCATTGAATTGAGGAAACAAAAAAAGAATGCATAATTCATTCAGATCATGAAACTCTCCATTGTCATTTGCAGCTATAACCGTGCTAAATACATTGGAGATGCCCTGGACAGTTTGTACAACCAAACATCCAGCCTTTCAGAATTTGAAGTACTGCTGGTAGACAACAATTCTACAGATGGTACACCCGGCATCTACAAAACCTGGAGGGAACACAATCCTGATGGCAATTTTCAATACCTGTCAGAGCATCGACAAGGTGCTTCTTTTGCAAGAAATACGGGTGCAACTCATGCCAAGACTGAATGGCTCTGTTTCATGGATGACGATGCAGTTGCTTTCCCTGATTTTGTAGCAAACATCATCAAACATACCCTGGAGAAGCCTACCATTGTTGGTTTTGGTGGCAAGATCATCCCCAAGTACATCCCGAAGAAACCCGTATGGATGAGTTACTATGTGTCGTCACTTGTCGGCAATTTTGATTATTCGCAGGTTCCCTGTGCATTCAAAAAAGGAAAGTACCCCCTTGAATCCAACATGATCATTAAAAAATCGGTTTTTGATCAAATCGGTGGATTCAACACTACCCTTCCCGGTGTGGTAGGAACTTTGAGGATTGGCGGCGAGGGGAAGGAACTGTTTTTCAAGGTCATAGGGCTTGGAGAAGAAATATACTACGACCCAAATATCATTGTTTATCATGTGGTGGAGACCAGCAAACTCACGAAAGAATATTTATACCGGGTAGCCAGTGGTATTGGCCGAGGCGAAAGGGTAAGAACCTTGTCTATCTCTTATTTCAGCTATGCACTTAAATTGGTTGAATACATTTTCAAGCTGGGTGCATCAGTCGCATTGGGAATAAAATATGCGATAATGGGCAATGCTGCACAGTCCTGGAAAGTAATTCAGTTCAGGATAGATGCAATGCTTGGACTTCTCAACAGATAAAACAGGTTGATTACAGGTATTTGAAGAAATGATTTTCAGGTTTAAGCAGCTTGGGAATCAAACCCCATAACCGAAGAACATTGGAGGAAAATCCATGCCATTTGGAATAACCATTTTTAATCGATTTGCATTTCAATGCATAGTCCATCGTTCCTATAATCATAGAAAACGGAAAAGCCCATGCATGGTTGATGAGCTGAAAAAACAACACAAAAACACCATATTGCTTTCTGATCCTCAGG
>CALPWM020000278.1 GCA_943327275.2 Chitinophaga pinensis | reverse complement strand
CTTTGCTCTCCAAGTCAGCCACAACAGCACTGTAGACTTTACCCTTTACTTCGGGTACCGTCAGGTACTCTCCATGGTTGGTGATAAAATTGAGCAACAGTAGAAAAGCCCCTACGATAAACAGAGATAGCATAAATCCTGCCAGGATATTCTGCCAAAGTGGCTTTTTGGTGATAAAAGAAAAAATCATTTGATTAGTTTTTTACTGTCTCCAGCGCATCATCGATCAACATGCTGTAAAAATCACTGAGCACCAATCCCATGGCAGCTACCTGCTGCGGAATGATGCTTGCAGCACTTTGTCCTGGCACTGTATTGATTTCGAGAAGGTATGGTTTTTCCTGGTCGGAATTGTAAATAAAATCCATCCGCACCACTCCCCTGCAATTGAAAACAGCATAAATGCCAGCAGCCGCATTCCGTATTTTTTCAGCCATTTCATCACTGCAAACAGCTGGTGTAACTTCAACCGACTTGCCCTGGTATTTTGCCTCAAAATCAAAAAATTCATTGTCTGTGCTGATCTCAGTAAAAGGAAGTGTGATGATCTTTCCTTTGGATCTGAATACACCAATGGTAAACTCACGGCCACTGATGAATTCTTCAATCAGCACCTGATCGTCTTCCTTGAATGCTTTTGCAATCGCTTCTTGCATGTCTTCTGCCTTGTTTACCTTGCTCATGCCTATGCTGGAACCACCATTGTTTGGCTTCACAAAGACTGGCAGTTGCAACCCTGCTATTGCACCAGAGGATGGATCAAAGGAAGACTTGAACAGATGCACTGATTTGGCAACATGAAAACCTGAAGCACCTGCAACCGCTACAGTAAACCTTTTGTTGAAAGTGATGGCAGAGGTTGTCGCATCACAGGAAGTGTAGGGGATGTTCAAAAGATCAAAATAGGCTTGTAATTTTCCATCTTCTCCGGGTGTGCCGTGAATGCCGATAAAAACACCGTCAAACCTGATCAGCTGGTTGCCTGTGTCCAGGGTAAAATCACCCTTGTTCACCATCAGTTCAACGCCATCCTTGGTTGTGTGAAACCATTTCTCAGGAGTGATGTCAATCCGGTACACCTCATATTTAGCATGATCAAGATGTTTTTCAATGGTGATGGCACTTTTGTAAGAGATCACTGCTTCAGAAGAATATCCACCTGTAACAAAAGCGATGACTGGTTTACCCATGAGCAATATTTTTGAAAAAATCCGAGAGATATAGCAAATATAAGAAAAGGTGAAGGCATCCGCAGATACCTTCACCTTTATAACTTGTTAAACTAGATTTAGAGGTGTAAACTTTCCTTTTTGGCCATCAATGCCTCAACGGTTTCTACATACAACTCATCAGGAACGCAACAATCAACCGGGCAAACTGCTGCACACTGTGGCTCTTCATGAAAACCCTGACACTCCGTACATTTGTTTGGGGTGATATAATAGGTATCATTGCTGACAGGTGAATTTTTTTGGTCTGCGTCAACTGCAGATCCGTCCATAAGGGTAAAAGAACCTTTTACTGATGTGCCATCAGCCACGGCCCATTCTACACCCCCTTCATAAATGGCATTGTTAGGACATTCTGGTTCGCAGGCTCCACAATTGATACATTCATCGGTAATCTTGATTGCCATGATATTTCAGTATTTTTGATGTTAGTTTATTGCAGTCTCCATAAATGGAACAGCTGTATAAAGATATTGAATGATCTGAAAACGCAAAAATGAATTTACACAAAAGGATAGAGGTTCTTGGCTTTCTTGGAGAATACCTGAAAGATGACAGTGAGTCCTACCAGGAGTTAAGATACAGGGCTTTCATGGAGAACAAATGGTTTACCCCGGAGTATGTTTTCCAATCAGGAAAAATGATCGCCGAGCAGATGCTGAATAAAGACCAACTATCAATTTTTGCACATGCATACGGTGTTGAAGAAGGGCTCAAAAACAAAACTATAGGCCTGGTGATGGCGGGCAATATCCCCTATGTGGGTCTCCACGATTTGCTTTGCATCTTTCTTTCGGGATTCAGGCAGCGGATCAAACCTTCTTCAAAGGACAGCTTCATGATCAAAAACCTTATTCAGGTTTCTGCGTCAGCCTTCCCGGGATTTGAGCATTTGGTCGTACTGGACGAGATGCTGAAAGGTTGTGATGGATACATTGCCACCGGGAGTGATAACAGCGCCCGGTATTTTGAGCATTATTTCAGCAAATATCCCCACATCGTCAGAAAAAACAGGACATCCGTTGCCATTTTGGATGGAAATGAAAGCCAGGAACAACTCGAAGCGCTGGCAGATGACATCCAGCTCTATTTTGGATTGGGATGCAGGAATGTCACCCAAGTGCTTGTACCAGAGGAATATGATTTTGTACCCCTGCTTGGCGCCTTGCGGAAATATGATCACTACCGAGATCATGAAAAATACAGGAACAATTTTGACTATCAGTTGACCATCGCTATCATGAACAACAGGTTCTACATGAGCAATGACTCCATTGTATTGCTGGAAAATGAAAGCCCGTTTTCTCCTATTTCACAACTGCATTACCAATATTACACTGACAAGTCTGCAGCACTGGCAGCACTGGACAGCAACAAGATCCAATGCATTGTAGGAAAGGATTTCATTCCATTTGGTGATGCACAAAAGCCCGGATTAAATGACTTTCCGGATGGCATTGACACCATGAAATTCCTGGCCTTGATCCCTTGATTTCGTAAAAACAACCTGATATTTTCCACAGAAAATAAACATGCAACAAAAGAATTTGTTAAATAGGATGACAGGTTGACTGAAATTCAGACATGTTTGCTTAATTGCAGTTGGTCAGGCATACATTTTGTACCTCTAAACTTAAACATAGAACCATGAACATCAAACAGACATTATCCGTTGTGCTGATTAGCGCAGTAACCACTACCGTGGCCATGTTTGGTTATGATTCATTCATCCGCAAACAAGGCCCCCTTCAACAAGGCAATGGAAAATTACCTGCCAGCTATGCAGGTTTTTTTGACAGCAACAACAATGTGCCCGGTCAACCCGTGGACTTTCAACCGGCATCCCAGGCGGCAGTACCTGCTGTGGTTCATATCACTACAACCATTGGTGGCAGCCAGACCAGCAACAACCTGCCCAAAACCAAAAGGAGCAGTCCATTCGGCGATTTTTTCGGTGATGACCTCTTCAACGATTTCTTCAACGGTCCACAGACAAGAAATATGCCCCAGCGTGCAAGTGGTTCTGGCGTAATCATCAGCGAGGACGGATACATCGTAACCAACAACCACGTGATTGAGGAAGCCAATGAAATTACAGTTACCCTGAACAATAAAAAACAGTACAAGGCCAAGTTGATGGGGACAGACCCCAGCAGCGATCTTGCCCTGATCAAAATTGAAGAGAAAGGCTTGAATTTCCTCCTTTATGGCAATTCTGACAACCTGAAACTCGGTCAATGGGTCTTGGCGGTAGGATATCCACTTAACCTTGAAACCACTGTTACTGCTGGAATTGTAAGCGCAAAGGCAAGATCACTTGGTCT
>CALPWM020000277.1 GCA_943327275.2 Chitinophaga pinensis | reverse complement strand
TTTATCTAATACTGAGCTTGCCCATCAGGTCAATTGATATTTTCTCCTCTGCCATCAACGCTTGAAGTATCTTTTTCGCAGCTGTTTTTTCGACACCAGAATGTATGATGATTTCTTCTTGGGTACAGGATTTATGTTTCAGCAATTCTATGATTTTTTCTGTATCAGTGCTGAAATTACTGTCCCTAGAGACTGAATTTTCTGTGTTGATGCAACAGTCACAGTGACCACATGCAGCCATTTCCTGATCGCCAAAATAGCGTCCAATGAAAGCCGAACGGCATGTTTCGGTTTTTGCATATTCGATCATGTTCTCTATGCGTTGGGTGAATTCCTTTTTTCGCTTGAAATAGGATTCATGATCAATATTGAGTTCATCAGCCTTGATGCGGTCTTGCAGGTAACAGATTTGAGGCGTTTCTTTTTTCGGATGATAGGCGATGATTCCTGCACGGTGCAGGGTAGCAAGCTGTTCATGGATGGTTATCAGGTCTCGCTTGAGTATCCATGATAGTTTCATTTCACTGATCTTAACGGCGATGTCAAATACGCCCGCATAGTTTCTCAATAAGGCCTTGATCATTGGCTCGTATGCGGGGTATCCATTTTCGAAATCTTCGATAGATGCCTTATCACTGATGAATTGAACCGTGGAGGGCATATAAACCCTTTCGAGGTACGAAATAACATGCTCCTGTTTCAGCGCTTGTAAGCTGTACACAACCTCATTCATCCCCAATTTGAATTTCTCCATGAAGTCTTCCATCTCAAAGTCGAAATACCGGCCTTGTCCCATTCCAGTAGGAACCTGGTGATAGTTGGCCAGCGCGTGGTAAACTTTTCTGATGGTTTTCAGATCGGGAAATCTGGTATTGGGCAACAACAACATTTCCTGCATTTCAGTTTCTCTGTACAATAAGAACGCATCTGCTGTTTCCCCATCCCTTCCTGCCCGACCTGCCTCCTGGTAATAGTTTTCAAGACAATCTGGTATGTCTGCATGAATGACGATGCGCACATCCGGTTTGTCAATTCCCATGCCAAAAGCATTGGTGCAAGCAATGATCCTGGTATGGCCCTTGATCCATTTTTCCTGTTTCTCTTTTCTGTGATCCTGGGTGAGTCCGGCATGGTAAAAATCACAACTGATACCATGTTGCCTGATCAAGTCGCTGATTTCTTTTGTTCTTCTTCTTGTTCTGCAGTAGATGATTCCTGTACCCTCACTCGTTTTCAGCAATTGAAGTATCCTGTTGATCTTGTCATCGCATTTTTCAGCGGCATACCTGAGGTTCTTTCTTGCAAAGGATGTCATGAAAACATTGGGGTTTTTCATGATCAGTTTTTCCGCAATATCCTCTTTGACTTTTCCTGTTGCAGATGCAGTCAAAGCAATTACTGGGATGCTGGGCAAGTATTCACGGATCCTTGCAATATGCAGATAAGAAGGACGAAAATCATAGCCCCATTGCGAAATGCAATGGGCCTCATCTACTGCAATCAACGCAATAGGAAGGGAAAGCAGGCGCTCTCTGAATGCCCTTGTTTCAAGTCGTTCTGGTGAAACATAAAGAAACTTCAGTTCATCGTTCATGCAGGCATCCAATGCATTTTCCGTATCCTGATAGCTCATTCCAGACATGATGGCCATGGCTGGAATGTCCATTTCCTTCAGGCGTTGCACCTGGTCTTCCATCAGCGCAATCAATGGAGAAATGACAAGGCAGCAACCATCCAAAATCATTGCAGGAACCTGGAAACAGACTGATTTTCCGCCACCGGTGGGGAGAATGGCCAGGGTATCTTTTCCCCCCAATAAACTGTTGATGATCTCTTCCTGAGAAGCCCGGAAGGATGTATGTCCCCAATAGGTCAGCAGCACATCCTTGGGTGTCATCATGCTTTGGCTCATCTTGATTAAATCACTTTTTTGAAAAACAGCCTGACAGAATTGATGGCAAGTACAACATCACTCATGCCCATAACCAATGCTCCCAGTGTAGGTGTCAGGAAGCCAAATGCTGCAACGGGGATGGCAATGATGTTGTAGAAAAAAGCCCAGAACAGGTTTTGTTTGATGGTGATATAGGTATGTCTTCCCAATCCCAGCGCAGTTGGCAGCTGTTTCAATCCAGCGTTCATCAACACCACTTGTGCACTCTGAATGGCCAGTTGTGACGCATCGCTCAATGAGATGCCAATCGTTGCTTTGGCCAGTGCGGGTGCATCGTTGATGCCATCGCCCACCATGGCAGTGGGGGTGGACTTATTGAGGCTGTCAATCGTTGCCAGTTTTTCTTCCGGACTTTGTTCTGCAATCACCTGGTCCATGCCCAAAAGCGAAGCGATATGATCGCATTTCTCTTTCCGGTCTCCACTGAGCAAGATGGTTTTCAGCCCCCGACTTTTCAGGTATGTGATGATCTCTTTTGCTTCTGGCCGAACTTCATCCTGCACATCAATCCATCCAATCAGTGCATCATTTTTTAACAGGTAGACATTGTGGGAAGCCTCGCTGGTCTTGTCTTTTGCAATCTTGTAGGAGCCTGCCCAGTAGATGTTGCCATCCTTGTCCGTTCCCTTCATTCCTATGCCTTTTACTTCCTCAATGGTGCTCCATCGAATTTCATCTTTTGTTTTGAACGCCGCAGCGACGCATTGTGCGATAGGATGATTGGAATATCTTTCGAGTGAATACACAATGCGTTTCCATTCCAGCTCTTCCATGTTGATGGCCTTGTGATCAGCCAGCACAAAGGATCCTGTAGTGAGGGTCCCCGTTTTGTCGAATACCAATTGTGTGATGTTCCTGAAATTTTCAAGACTGGTTGCGTTCCTGAAAAGGATGCCAGACCTTGCGGCCCTTCCCATTCCAACGGCAATCGCAGCGGGGGTTGCCAATCCCATGGCACAGGGGCATGCAATTACCAGTACAGCAATGCTGCGCATCAATGCATGGGTGAAAACATTTTCAGCCTCCGGCAGATTGGACAGGTAAATATAGTTTCCGATGAACGTTACAAGGCCGATGCCAATCACCAAGGGAACGAAAATGCCACTGATCTTGTCTGCCAGGTGTTGAATCGGTGGTTTTTCTCCCTGGGCCTGTTTGACAAGGTTGAGGATGCCTGCAAGAACAGTGTCATTTCCTGTGGCAGTGACCTGTGCTTTCAGTGAGCCTGACTCAACAATACTGCCTCCAATGATATTGTCTTTTGCCACCTTGTGCACGGGAATGCTTTCCCCTGTGAGCAGGGATTCGTTGACATGTGCATCACCCCAGAGAATCTTACAGTCTATGGGAACCTGCTCTCCACTCCTCACCAGCACAAGGTCTCCAACCTTGAGTTGTGTATTCTCAATCGGAAGAATTACTTCCTGGTGGTGCTCATCAAAGGCAATCATGTTGGCCATGACTTTTTGAGACTTCATCAGTGCCTTGAGTGCCCTTTGTGTGGATTGCATGGATGCATCCTCAAGGTAGTTGCCGAAGAAAACCAGTGTGATGATGGTTGCGGCAGTTTCGTAAAACAAGTACTGTTCACCTTGTCCC
>CALPWM020000276.1 GCA_943327275.2 Chitinophaga pinensis | reverse complement strand
TGCATTGGCCAAATCCACAGACCGGCTATCCGTACAATAAACGATGGATTCAGCATGATCTGGCGCTTCTGGAACAAGGGTGAGGATTGTTTTTAATCCATGTTGCTTGCACATCCCTGCAAGTTCTGCAGCGCCCGTCAGATCATCTGCAAAAACCCTGATCATGGCTTGTTGAGGTAGAGTTTACCGGCAGATTCAATGGCCAGTTTTAATGCGTCTGGGCTGGCTATCCCCCGGCCGGCAATTTCAAATGCAGTTCCATGGTCTACAGAAGTCCTGATGATGGGCAAGCCCAAGGTAATGTTCACACCCTTGACACTGTCCATTTGTTGCTTTTCAACATTCCATTTGAAGCCTGCTAATTTGAAGGGGATATGCCCCTGATCATGGTACATCGCAACAACTCCGCCATAATATCCTGTAGCAGCTTTTGCAAACATGGTATCGGGAGGAACAGGCCCTTCCACGTCAAAACCCCTATCCAACAAGGCTTTAACGGCAGGAGCAATCTCGAGGTCATCTTCCGTACCAAAAAGTCCCTGGTCTCCTGCATGCGGATTCAACCCTGCTATGCCAATTTTTTTGTTGGACTCACCCAGGCGATGCATGCCATCGAGCAAGAGCTCAGTCACCTGAATGATGCGATCCTGCTTCACCAGGTCACAAGCCTGACGCAGAGACACATGCGTTGAAACATGGATCACCTTGATATGGTCTTCCACCAACAGCATCGCATACTTTTTGGTGCCGGTATAATGCGCATAAATCTCTGTATGGCCTGCAAAAGAATATCCTGCGTCGTGAATGGCTTTCTTATGGATGGGCCCGGTAACCGTGGCATCCAGCTTACCCTCCATCGCCAACTCAATCACTTTTTTTACAGACTGGAAGGAAGCCTCACCACATTGGGCACTCACCTCTCCCCATTGCAAATCTTCAAACGAAGCAGTATGAAGATCCAGCACATTGATGCAACCATCACCAAACCTTGCCTCTTCAATCTCTTGAATGAGATTAAAATTTGCGGGAATAGAAAGATGATTCGCAATATGTTTGAATACTTCCGCCTCACCAACCAGGATGGGCCTGCAGATTTCATAGATGCTTGAATCCATCAAGGTCTTCACCGCAATCTCAGGTCCGATGCCAGCAGGATCACCCATGGTGATACCAATCAGGGGTAAATTATTCATAACCTTTTGCTTTAAAATTGGCGTATTGTTTTTCCAACAGCAAAGCTGCTGCTTCATCACCTTTTGAGAGTGGAGGCATCATGAACGATTCCCCAATGCCGTGAATGCTCAACATTTCTTTCAAGGCCCAAAGGGATTCGCCCAGGGTTCTTCCCTGTTGGTATACCATTCCCAGCTCATCGGTGATGCGTTGATAATGTTGGGCATCATTTCCCGAAATCGCATTCTCCAAGAGTTTTGCATACCAACCAGGTTCAATATTTCCTGCACTGGGAACAATGCCATCACTGCCATTTTCAAGTGCAAGCGAAGACTTGGCAGCGGAGCCCATGAAGTGACTGAAATCTTCCCTGTCTTTCCACCGCGACAATGCATCCATGAGCCTTGGATCATTTTGCTCAGAGTCCTTAAAACCAGCAATATTAGAATGTTGGCTGAGTGCGTCAATCACATCAAGAGGAATGCTTACATGTGTGGTGATCGGAATATTGTACAAAATCAACGGCAGTGGACTTTTGTCTGCAAGCGCTTGATAGTATGACAACATCTGGTCATTTGTCAGTGCATAAAAATAGGGTAAGGTAGCTACCACCGCATCTGCACCATGATCGGCAGCATGCTTAGCCAGCTGAATGGAATCATCCAGTGAAAATGAGGAGATGCCAACATAGAGATCTCCATATTTTTTTTGCTTTGCTGCCACTTCGATATAACGCAAACGCAATGGCATTGGCAGTGAAGGTGCCTCGCCGGTTGTACCCATGATGAAGGATTGCACACCACCCTCCGTCATGCGGGCCATCAGTTTTTCAACAGCATCCGCATCCAATTGATGGGATGATGTGAATGGTGTAACCAACGGCACTACCACACCTGCAAATCTTTTGTTCTTCTTCATCAGAATGTTGTTTCGTAAATATTGATGGCGTCTTCCAATAAAACCGTTCTTGGATTGTTCTTCAGCAGACGCTGTATTTTCATGGCTTCTTGGGCCAATATCGGAATATCAGTTTGTGTCACCCCCATCGAACGAAGGTTGTCTGGAACATTGCAGGCATTCATGATTTCACGGATCCTAACAATTCCCTTCAGCGCCATTGCATGCAGGTCTGCATCAGGAGAAACACCCAAAGCACCTGCAACAGCAGCATATTTTTCAACAGCAGCAGGAATGTTGAACTCCATCACATGGGGAAGCAATACAGCATTCGAAAGTCCATGTGCCACATGGTACATGGTGCCCAGTGGATAGGCCAATGCATGCACTGCAGCTGTGTTCACCGGGCCCAAACAGAATCCACCGTTCATGCTACCCATGGAAAGTTTTTCCCTGGCGTCAAGGTTGTTTCCGTCTTCTACAGCATCCACCAGGTTGGCTGCAATCAGGCGTATTCCCTCCAATGCAAATACATCAATGAAAGGGTTTGAAAATTTGTTGGTATATGCCTCAATGCAATGGGTCAATGCATCAAGCCCAGTTGCAGCGGTAACAGATGGGGGAACAGAACTGGTCAATACAGGATCAACCAAAACAAGGTCTGGAACCAGGAAAGGGCTGATGATTCCTTTTTTTTGACCATCAGCATCATCAATCAAAATGGCATTGGGAGAAACCTCGCTTCCTGTTCCGGAAGTCGCCGGCACACAGATGAGTTTTTTTGTTCTTTTCTTCAACAATCCGTTGCCCACCACATCATGCACCGTTTGATCATTGTCAAGCAAGGCTGCCAATAATTTAGCGGTATCCAACACGCTCCCGCCGCCGATGCCCAACACCGTGTCTGGACGAAATGGTGTAAAATAATCAAGCAGCCGATGAAGGTCAGCAAAATAAGGTTCTGTTGCGATGCGCTCATCCAACAATACATCAATACCTTTCTCAGCCAACTGTTGCAATAAAGGGGAGATGGAAGACTGGAGTGCAGGAATGGTGACAATCGCCACACGGCTGGACTTTAAGGAAATCAGCTCATCCACCATTTGTGTGAGGGTATGGTTTCCAAAAACCAACCGGGCGGGAAAATTCACTTGAAGTATCTTTTGCATAAAGTCCTTTTGGAGCTGTTCAAAACTATTGATTCCCTGCGATATACCGTCCCGAACACTCCTGCCATTTTAAAAAGCCCCATTACACCCCAACATCGACTTGCATAAATTTATATTCCCCTCGTCTCATTGAAAAAAAATAAAATATATTCACTGAATAAACATTGATCGATTTATCCGGATGATGATGAAAAGAATATACACCATAGCCTGTTTGAGCTACCTGTTTTTCCTGTTGCATTTCCATCCCGTTGTTGCGCAAGAACAAGTGCAACAGTGGAAACGATTTGAAATTGTTCTTGGCCATGCTGCTGTCGGCAATCCCTTT
>CALPWM020000275.1 GCA_943327275.2 Chitinophaga pinensis | reverse complement strand
CAACACCTTTCAGGTTTGTTGCCATGTCAAAATAGTCAGCAGAAGGTGAATTCCTTATGGCGGCAAGACTCACACGCTCAATAGACACAGGAGATTCAAGAATTTTTGTTGGCGTTCTTGTGGCAGAAACAACAACTTCTTCTCCAAGTGTGGAAGTAGGATTCAAAGAAACAGATTTCATTTCACCGGCGGCAGCCACACTTACTTCAGTAATGCCGAAACCAATGGAAGAAAAAAGGATGCTAACAGGAAACTTGGTTTTTGAGGGTAAACTGAGTCTGAAATTACCTTTGTTGTCGGTAAATGTTCCATTGGAGTTACCCTTTAAAGTAACTGATACTGAGCCCAAGGACTCACCTCCAGAAGCGCTCTTCACATTTCCGGTTATAACAACATTTTGCGCGTTAACAATAGCCGGCAGCATCATCAATAGCAAAGCTGCAAAGCAAGCTAATCTTTTCATAAGCAGTAGTTTTGATCAAATTTGAGGCCAAAATAGGCATTGTTAATATTATTAACAAATTTTGAAACAACTAAAAAAGCTTAATGTTCATACTGTTTAAAATTGGAAGTTTCAGCCACTGAATATAATTTAGTGGAATGAACCAATTTAACTTTCCTTCGCAAACCTCTTTTTATTCAGGAAAAGTGAGGGATGTATACACCATTCGTGATCAATATTTGGTAATGGTGGCCAGCAACAGGATATCCGCTTTTGATGTGATTTTGCCGAAACCAATACCTTATAAAGGTCAGGTTTTGAACCAGATAGCTGCATATATGTTAAGCAATACCAAAGACATATGTGCTAATTGGCTTATGGATGTACCCGCCCCCAACGTATCGATCGGCCATCTTTGTATTCCTTTTAAAATAGAAATGGTTGTCAGGGGTAACCTGGTTGGTCATGCCTGGAGAACATACCAAACAGGCAGGATGCTCTGTGGCCAAATCATGCCAGATGGCCTCAAGGAAAATGATTTTTTCCCCACTCCATTGATTACCCCTTCAACAAAAGCTGCTGCCGGCCATGATGAAGACATCAGCGAAGCTGAAATTATTTCCCAGGGGCTGGCAACAGCAGATGAATGGGAGTTGCTGAAAAAATACACACTGGCCTTGTTTGAAAGAGGCAAAGCCATTGCTGCAAAACAAGGGCTCATATTGGCCGATACCAAATATGAATTTGGAAAACTTGGAGATCAGATTGTATTGATGGATGAAATTCATACACCTGACTCATCAAGGTATTTCTTTGCCGAAGGATTTGAAGAAAGACAATCCAAAGGGGAAAGACAGCTTCAATTGAGCAAAGAGTTTGTCAGGGAATGGTTAATGGCCAATGGGTTTATGGGCAAGGAAGGACAAAATGTGCCTGAAATGTCTGATGAATGGATTTCGACCATCTCAGGAAGGTATATTGAATTGTATGAAAAACTGATTGGTCAGCCCTTCTCACCTGCTGAGATATCTGATCAGGAAACCCATGACAAAGTGGTCGCTGCATTGAATTTACTGCCTTAGGGGTATTTATTTTCCTTGGAAAGTGCATTCATCCGCTGCTTGGACTTGTTGAATATATTTCTGCCTTTGTCCATCCCCTTTCTGGCTTCTTTTTGTTGAGGTGGAGTCAATTGGATGATTTCAAGGCAATCCTGACTACAACAACCGCTGAGGGCATTCTTGCATGAATCACACTGAATAAAGAGCAAATGACAGCTGCTGTTATTGCAATTCACATGATCATCGCAAGGATTACCACATATATGGCAATTGGAAATCACATCGTTTGTGATGCGTTCTCCAAGCCGCTCATCGAACACGAAGTTTTTTCCTATGAAATTATTTTCCAGTCCATGTTCGCGGACCTGGTTGATATAATTGATGATTCCACCTTCAAGATGAAAAACATTTTTAAAACCTTTATGCAACATCCAGGCGCTGGCTTTTTCGCAGCGAATACCACCTGTACAATACATGATTATTTGTCGGTCTTTATCCATTTCAAACTTGTCTGAAGCCATGGGCAACTGTTCCCTGAAAGTATCACTGGGTATTTCAATTGCTTCTTTAAACCTACCCACCTCATATTCGTAATGATTGCGCATATCAATCACCAGGGTATTAGGATCTTTGACCATTTCATTGAATGACTGGGCATCTACATAGCGGCCTTTATTCTCCATTGAAAAAGATGGGTCTTCGATCCCATCGGCCACTATTTTCTTTCGAACTTTGATATCAAGCACATAAAAAGCATTTCCCTTTTCTTCTACTGCCCTGTTCAACCGCAAGCCATCCAAGGCAGAAAAGCTGTAAAGAAAGGACTTCAGCTCTTCAAAATGATGTACGGGACAATTGATTTGAGCATTGATGCCTTCCTCTGCAATATAGATGCGACCAAAAACACCCAGTTGATTGAGTTGGCGATACCATTCATCCCTCATTTTCGCAGGATCCTGAATAGCAAAATAGCAATAAAAAGAAACGGTATTCTTGGGTGTGGGGTCATTCTGTGCCCTTTCCTTCAAGACTTGTCTTGAAACCCTGTTGTGAAGTGTTGCCATAAATGATTTTAATTCCTTGAGGTGTTGGAAATTCGGTTGCAGGCCGAACAAAATCCGAAACAGGGTAAAATTAATAAAAAGGAATGATGCCTTGATCAGTTATCTGTGAAAAGTGAGGAGAGACCTCGGATGCCAAGCCTGAAACCTTGTGTTGAACCAATCGATTGTCCATGCCCTTTGATGAAATCAATCCGAAACAATTTAAAGATATTGTCAACACCTAAGAATACTTCCTGGTAATTCTTATTTTTCAACAGGATCATATTGGTACCAGTAACAAGACGCAAATTGAGTTTTTTGACAATTGGAATCTTGTTGGTGAGTAAACCATTGAGCTTGTATTCTGCATGTAACTCTCCAAAGAAATTTTCCTTGTTGGAAAAGGCATAGAAAGGCGCAACTTGAAAACTTTCCACGTAGGGTGTAGCTTTTCCGGTCAAATTGCCGATAAAATGATTGTAATCAGGCAATTCTACACGCTGTGCATGTAGAAATCCTCCTGACTGAAATTTATACCTGAATTCCCCACCAATTTTGAAGTTAATGTCACCAACCACTGAAATTCTCCATTTCCCAAACTTCGAATCATTCTCAAATAAACCGCTGATGGCATTGGTATATTGAAAGGTGAAAACAGGTGATCTTGAAAATGTATTTACCTGACCATCCGGTAATTCAACATACCTGGCACCGGGTCTGAATCGAAACCTGACCGAAGCTACAAGCGATTGATGGGCTACCAATGGTCCTGTTCCAGCTTCAGAAGGGTAATTGGGTGTCAGGTTTTTAAACCTAGCCCTATCGCCCCCAATATGCAAGGTATCGACATTGTACAATGGGTTTCGGTTTTGGTATTGAATATTTGCATCCATGTCTATTCCATGGCCCAGGGCTTTAAAATAACCAGCTTGCATAAAATTTGCCTGGTATAGTTTCATGTAATTGGAGCCATCAAACAGTGTTGAAACCGTATTCATGATCTGAGGAATGGGATTGGCATTGTTGAATTGAAATACTTTTTTGCCCATT
>CALPWM020000274.1 GCA_943327275.2 Chitinophaga pinensis | reverse complement strand
TTGAGTGGAAAGCTGTTTCCAAGAAGATCGCCAATAAAAAATATCAGCTGGTCTTCTCCACTGAAAACAAAAACAACTGGGAGATTTATGCCCCTGATGCCAATTTTGATGGCATACCTTCTGGTGGATTGGTATTGCCAGATTCCGCCATCATCACTTTACAAGCCCTGAAAGCTGCTTCAAAAGGTGAAAATGTAAAAAGCCTGATCTTTGAGGGACAGTCTTATGAAGTGTTCAAAAGAAATGCTGAATTTGTTGCTGAAATTGAATTTCCAGGGACCGTGCCTTCCAAACTTCAAGTAACCCTGAATTATTCATATGGAAAGGATGATTCTTTTTTTCCGGGGGAAACAGCATCATTTGAAATCGCACTGGAAGGTGGAATCGCAGCCAAAACCAGGATCCTGATTCCAGGGCTCAATCCCAATAAACCCCTTCAAGACTGTGGCACTACAGCATCAACAGAAAAGAGTAGCCTGCTCACTATTTTCTTATTGGGATTGCTGGGAGGACTTTTTGCTTTGCTAACCCCCTGTGTTTTCCCAATGGTACCCCTAACGGTCTCCTACTTTACCAAACATGGTGGAGACAAAAAAAAGGGACAACGCCTGGCCATTGTGTACGGATTGTTTATCTTTTTGATTTATGTGTCCTTCAGCATTCCATTTCACCTGATTGGAAATGTGAACCCGGCCATTTACAACGACATCGCCACGAATGTTTACCTGAACACTGCTTTTTTTGCCATATTCATCTTTTTTGCCGTTTCTTTCTTCGGGTATTTCGAAATTACATTGCCTGGCAACCTCGCTAATTCTGCCAATGCAAAACAAGGCTCCGGACTGGCGGGTGTGTTTTTCATGGCACTTACTTTAGCTATCGTATCATTCTCCTGTACAGGACCTATCCTTGGAACCCTGCTGGTGGGTACTGCAACCCAGGGAGCATGGCCATTGACGGCAGGTTTGGCAGGATTTGGCGTTGCATTGGGCCTTCCTTTTGCCTTATTTGCCCTTTTCCCCCAATGGTTGAATACCTTGCCCAAGAGTGGCAGCTGGTTGAATACCGTAAAAGTCGTCCTGGGCTTCATCGAATTGGCATTGGCGCTGAAATTCCTTTCCAACGCTGATCTGGTAGCCCACTGGTCTATCATCAAACGGGAGGTTTTCTTTGGCATTTGGATACTTATTTTTCTTTCTCTTTTTGCCTATCTCATGGGATGGATCAGGTTCCCACACGACAGCAAAGGAGAAAAGATTTCCCTTCCCAGAAAATTATTCGCATTTGCTGTGTTGGCATTTACCCTTTATATAGCCCCCGGAGTCTCCAATACAAAATGGGCCAATATCAGCCTTGTCAGTGGATTTCCTCCACCTGTTTGCTATAGCATTTACAATGAGCCTGTAAACTGCGACGAGCCACTAAAAGATTATGACGAGGCACTGGCCCTTGCAAAAAAACAAAATAAGCCGCTGTTGATTGACTTCACTGGGTGGGCCTGTGTCAATTGCAGGAAGATGGAAGAAAATGTTTGGACAAAAGCTGAAGTACAGGAATTGATGGAAAAATACATCCTGGTTTCATTGTATGTAGATGACAAAGAAGTACTCCCCGCAGATCAGCAAATGGTCTACACCACAAAAACAGGCTCTACTGTAAACATCAGAACAGTTGGCAACAAATGGAGTCAATTCCAGACAGAAAATTTCAATGCTACCTCTCAGCCCTGGTATGTAGCCATTTCACCAGACGAAAAATTATTGACCCCTCCTGTGGGCTATACCCCTGATGCATCAGCCTATGTCAGCTGGCTGAAATGTGGTCTGGGTGCTTTCTCCAACCCTTCAAAATAAGAGAGGGACCGAAAACGGTCCCTCGTACTGCTTATGAGAAAAAACTATTTTTTTAGAGCGAAACCTGGTGCTCAACCATTAATTTTCTGAGATTGATCAATCCGTAACGCATTCTTCCGAGTGCCGTATTGATGCTGCAATTGGTTTTGTCGGCAATTTCTTTGAAGCTGAGGCCAGCGAAATGCCTGAGCACAATCACTTCCCTTTGGTCCTGTGGCAGCATGTCGAGCATTTGGCGAACACGCTCATGGCTTTGGCTCCTCATGATGACTCCTTCTACACCTTCCTCAGAAAGGTTGAGATTTTCAAAAATATCATATTCGTCATTTCCGTGTACAATTGGAGTCCTCTTCACTTTCCTGAAATGATCAACACAGAGGTTGTGTGCAATTCGCAAAGCCCATGGCAAGAATTTGCCCTCATCGGTATAATTACCGGAACGTAGGGTGTCAATCACCTTGATGAATACTTCCTGGAAAATGTCTTCAGCCAGGCTTTTGTCTTTTACAAGGATTACGATGGATGTGAAAATCCTGTCCTTGTGCTTTTTGATCAACTCTTCCAGTGCGATGGAATCGCCATTAACAAAAAGCGTAATCAGTTGTTGGTCAGTTAGATTGGTAGAGGACCTCATGGAATGGTTTTTTATGCGTTTGGATAGGGTTACGTGATATCTTTTCGTCAATATCATACGTCAAAGCTAAAACTATCTGACTGCCATCAAAATTTTGAGTACCATAATTTTAGCAATTACGTATTTACTTGTATGCAACATACGCGTATAAATGTCAACACCACGTTAAATGCGGGGAAAAGTACTCGAACAAATGAAGCAACTTTAATTTTATATTTGTAACTCATTATGCCAAAACCCGCAACAGCAAAGGAAAAGAAAGGGACAAAAAAAAAGGTTTCCGCCAGCGACTCCATCATCATCCATGGAGCCCGCATGCACAATCTACGGAACGTTCACGTAGAAATACCAAGGAATAAACTCATTGTGGTGACCGGTGTTTCCGGCTCCGGGAAATCCTCCCTTACCATTGACACCTTGTTTGCAGAAGGTCAAAGAAGGTACGCAGAGAGCCTGAGTGCCTATGCCAGGCAATTCATGATGCGCATGGACAAGCCAGAGGTTGATCATATTGCTGGCCTCTGCCCGGCTGTTGCCATTGAGCAAAAAGTAATCACAAGAACACCCCGTTCTACCGTGGGCAGCATGACAGAGATCTATGATTACATGCGGCTGCTTTTTGCCAGGGTTGGCAAAACATACTCCCCGATTTCCGGCAATGAGGTTAAAAAAGATGATGTGCGGGATGTACTGGATTTCATCAAAAAATGCAAGGCTGGAGACAAGCTTTATTTGCTTGCATCATTCCCTCTGGGCAGCAAGAGAAAACCAGCGGAGGAATTGGGCATCCTGATGCAGAAAGGTTTTTCAAGGCTATATGACAACAACCTTGGAGAGATCCTGCAGTTAGAGGAATTGCTGGAAGAAAAAAAATGGAAACCAACCCATGAAACCTATTTGTTGATTGACCGTTTCGTGGCCAAAGACTTTGATGAAGATGAGGAGAACAGGATCCTGGATTCCTTATCACTGGCCTTTTATGAAGGCGAAGGAGCGCTGTACATCAAAAAAAATGACAAAACCCCACACCGTTTTTCCAATCTTTTTGAATTGGATGGAATGCGTTTTGAAGAGCCGGTTCCCAATCTTTTTTCCTTTAACAATCCTTAT
>CALPWM020000273.1 GCA_943327275.2 Chitinophaga pinensis | reverse complement strand
CAGTTGTACGTTCACTGGATCTTTTTGGAGGAACAGGTAGCATCAGCTATGAGTTGTTTTCAAGAGGAGTTAAAGACCTTACTATTATTGAGAAGGACCCTGAGATGTATAATTTTATCAAAAAAACAGCAGATCAGATGGCTGTTACCGGAATGAAATTATTCAGATCAGATGTGTTCAAATACATGATGGAATGCAATGAGCAGTTCAATTTCATTTTTGCCGGTCCTCCTTATGCCCTTGGAAATATCGAAGATATTCCAAAGATCATTTTTCAAAAAGGACTGCTCGCAGAAGAAGGTTGGTTCATTTTAGAGCATACTCCACGCAATGATTTTAAGGATCATCCCTATTTCAGGACAGAAAGAAAATACGGAACAACCATATTTTCAATTTTCATCAACCGGCCCATTGAAACCAAGGGATGATGAAAAAGTCTGAAGCCAGAAATATCTTCAGTACCCAACGTGTTGCATTAAAACCGATTGAGGTTAATACCAAGCAGGACCTTATGTTGATATGTTTTCAACAGCTTGCTCTTCCGGATTTCACCCTCGTTCATTCATACCTTCCACTGTATGAGCGCAACGAGCCCGATCCAATCCCATTGTTGGATTTTATGCATTTTCGCCATCCGGGAATGCAGGTTACCTATGCCAAGATTGACCCGAGCAATTTCAGTATGTTGCATTTTTTGCAGGATGATGACATGTTTTTTGAGAAAAACCAATACGGAATTCCCGAGCCAATCGGAGGCGTTGCTGTTAATGAGATGGATATTGATATAGTTTTCATCCCCTTGTTGGCTTTTGACCGAGCAGGCAACAGGGTGGGTTATGGTAAAGGATATTATGACCGGTTCCTGTCAAAATGCAGAAAAGATGCTCTGAAAATTGGCCTTTCGTTCTTTCCACCCGTTGATTCCATTGAAGATGTCGATTTCTTCGATAAAAAGCTCGACTTTTGCATAACACCTGAATGTGTTTATGCATTTTAAAAACATTTATTTACGGTCTTTTCGGCTTTTTCTGTTTCCGCTTGCCTATCTATATGGTCTCATTATTCATTTGCGAAATCTCTTATACGATCGGGATGTAATTGGTGCTGTGACGTTTAATTTGCCGATTATTTGTGTTGGTAATCTTTCTGTTGGCGGTACAGGAAAGTCTCCAATGGTTGAGTACTTGGCAAACCTCTTGAAAAAGGAATATGCTATTGCAACACTTAGCAGGGGCTATAAAAGAAGAACTTCGGGCTATGTACTGGCCAATGATCGATCTACGGCCATTGAAATTGGTGATGAACCCATGCAATTTCACCTTTCTCACCCTGACATTGCTGTTGCTGTAGGTGAGCAAAGGATTGAAGCCATTCCTCAGTTGCTTTATGATCGGCCTGAAACCCAACTCATCATTTTAGATGATGCTTTTCAACACCGCGAAATCAATCCTGGATTCAATATCATTTTAACGGAATACTCCAATCTTTATTCCAGGGATTTTTACCTGCCCACTGGAGACCTCAGAGACCAAAAGTCCAGTGCAAAAAGGGCAGACATCATCGTAGTAACAAAATGCCCAGCTGTTGTTTCTGAACATGAACGGTTCATGATCATGAAGGAGCTGAATCCACTGCCTGGTCAGGAAGTTTTTTTTACCACCATTGAATACAATACTCCTTATCATATTGTAACAAAAGAAAAGCGTAGCTTGTCCAAGGAAGAAGAGGTTTTGCTGGTGTGTGGAATTGCCAATCCTGAACCCCTTACGCAGTATATCCACGAGGCTACGAAAACCTATGATGCCTTATTTTACAGTGATCATCATATTTTCAGCATTGATGATCTGGGGGATATCAAGGAGAGACTGGCTGGCATTCATGATGAACAGAAAATCATCCTTACAACAGAAAAAGATGCTGTGCGGTTGATGAAATTCAGTGACAAAATCGAAGATCTTCCTTTTTTTGTATTGCCAATCACCATCAGGTTCCTTTTTGATCAGGAACAGAAATTTGCTGATTTGATCAGGAACTATCCAAATGAATTTTATGGGAAGAAAGAACAGGAAGAAGGAATATAAACGGGAAGTACCCCTTTACAAAGGGCAGTTTGAGATCACAAGATCTGGAATGGGATTTGTTATTGTGCCCGGGCTGGAGAAGGACATCATCATTCGTCCCAATGATTTCAACAGGGCTTTTCATGGTGATCATGTAAGGGTAGAGGTAACCAAGGGAGATGTAAGGGCAGGCCGTTTGCAGGGGAAAATCACCCAGGTTATTGAGAGAAAACAAAAGCAATTTGTAGGTAAAATTGAAGTCAACCGCGATTTTGCTTTCTTTATTCCAGACACCGAGAAACCCATCCCTGATTTTTTTATACCGCTCCAGTCATTGAATGGTGCCAAGGATGGAGAAAAAGTTATAGCCCAAATTGTTTCCTGGGAGAAGGATGATAAGCGCCCAAAAGGTGAAGTGATTGAAGTCATCACCAGAGAAATGGAGGGAGAACTTGCCATGAAGGAGATCCTTATTCAGCAAGGGTTTTCTATCATGTTTCCTGAAAATGTCATGGAAGAAACTGCCAGAATTCCTTCCGCAATTACCAAAGATGATATTGCTGCACGGCGAGACATGCGGGATGTTCTCACCTTTACCATTGATCCTGAAGACGCAAAGGATTTTGATGATGCGCTAAGCTTTAGCAGGATAGAAGATGGTATGTTGGAATTGGGCGTTCATATAGCCGATGTAAGCCATTATATTGAAACTGACTCTGCATTGGATGAGGAAGCTTTTGAACGCGCCACCTCTGTTTATTTGCCAGATAGGGTTGTACCAATGCTGCCAGAGAAAATATCGAATGAACTCTGTTCCCTCAGGCCTCATGAAGATAAACTTACCTATTCCTGTGTTTTTAAAATGACTTCAAAAGGCGAAATCAAAGATGTTTGGATCGGCCGAACGGTCATACATTCCAATCACCGTTTCACCTATGAGGATGTGCAGAAGATTATTGAAACAAATACAGGCCTTTATGATAAGGAAGTATTGTTGCTCAATGAGCTGGCCAAAGGAATGCGTAAAAAAAGGATGAAGGAAGGCGCCATCAATTTTTCATCCCAGGAAGTACGTTTCAAATTGGATGATATGGGTAGGCCCATTGGCATAGTCATCAAGGAGAGCAAGGAATCCCATCAACTCATTGAAGAATTCATGTTGCTTGCCAACCGCACCATTGCAGAGAAGGTTGCGAAAGTCAAAGCATCCAACAAGCCATTGCCTTTCCCATACAGGATTCATGACCAGCCAGATGAAGACAGGTTGATTCCATTTGTTGAGTTTGCCAAGAAATATGGGTATCATTTCCTTACCACCACCCCTGAACTGATCGCAAAATCTTTTAATGAGATGTTGACCAAGGTAAAGGGAATGCCCGAACAACGCGTGCTTGAACAGATGGGCATCCGCACCATGGCCAAGGCTGTTTATACAACGAAGAATATCGGTCATTATGGGCTGGGATTTGAACATTACTGTCATTTTACATCGCCGATCAGAAGGTATCCTGATGTGTTGGTGCACAGGGTGCTTACAGAT
>CALPWM020000272.1 GCA_943327275.2 Chitinophaga pinensis | reverse complement strand
TTTTCAGGGAAAAGCGAAATCAGTGATTTTCCTCCATATGGCAGGTGCACCTTCACAACTGGAGATGTTTGACTTCAAGCCAGAATTGCAAAAAATGGATGGTCTGGATTGTCCCGACTCTTTTATTCAGGGTAAGAAATTTGCCTTCATTCGTGGCGTTCCTAAATTGTTGGGGCCACAGGCGAACTTCAAACAATATGGACAAAGTGGTTTGTGGTTGTCCGACAACCTCCCCCATTTTCAACAAGTCATTGATGACGTTACCATCCTGAAGGCCGTCAATACTGATCAATTCAACCATGCCCCGGCACAATTGCTCATGCACTGTGGTACCCCAAGATTGGGAAGGCCAAGCATGGGATCATGGGTGACCTATGGACTCGGATCAGAAAACAGCAACTTGCCTGGGTTTGTAGTTTTAACATCTGGAGGTAGAAATCCTGATGCAGGAAAAAGCATCTGGGGAAGTGGCTTCCTGCCATCCGTCTATCAGGGTGTTCAATGTCGATCTGAGGGTGACCCGGTGCTATTCCTGGAAGACCCTAATGGTTTTGATCGTGACATGCGCAAAGCCTCTATCGAAGCCATCAACAATGTCAACGAACTATCCTATAAAGAATACAAGGATCCTGAAATTTTAGCGAGGATTTCTCAATATGAAATGGCATTCAAAATGCAGATTGCTGTACCAGATGTCATGAGCATCGCTGATGAACCCGCATACATACACGAAATGTATGGCACAAAACCTGGAGAGGAATCCTTTGCCAACAATGCCCTGCTGGCCAGAAAACTGGTTGAGAAAGGGGTTCGATTCGTGCAATTGTTTGATTGGGGATGGGATAGCCATGGTACCGGAGAAGATACAGCGCTAGACAAGGGATTCATTGGCAAATGTTTGCAGACAGACAAAGCGGTATCAGCATTACTGCTGGATTTGAAGCAAAGGGGTTTATTGGAAGAGACGCTCGTGGTTTGGGGTGGAGAGTTTGGCAGAACACCGATGCAGGAAAACAGGGATGGCAAACAAAACAGCTTCAAAGGCAGAGACCATCACTCCGATGCCTTTAGCATGTGGATGGCAGGTGGCGGTATCAAAGGTGGATTCAGCTACGGAGAAACTGATCCAATCGGTTACAATGCCATTGAAGGAAAGGTTTCAGTTTACGATATACAGGCAACCATCTTAAAACAGCTAGGGTTTGACCATGAGCAATTGACCTATCAATTCCAGGGCAGGCCATTCAGGCTTACAGACGTGTTTGGAAAACCCATAGACCCGATCATAGCATAAAATTAACCATGAGCAATAGAAGAAATTTTCTTAAAACCGGATCGTTGATGGCAGGGTCGTTGCTTTTTGCAGAACTTGAAGCATATGCAACCCCTGCAGTCAAGTTGCCAGGTTCAAGTCTAATCATCATGGCAACCAACTGGGGATTCAAGGGTAATCTTGCGGAATTTTGTGCTGCAGCCAAAAAAGATGGATACGATGGCATTGAGGTATGGGTTCCAGGGTCTGCTAGTGAAATGAAAGTATTAAGCGAAACAGTCGCCAATGCCGGACTAAAACTTGGGCTGTTGGCTGGAGGGAATGATGTAAATCCAACATTGCACAAAAAACAGTTTTCAGATGCAATTGATAGAGCCATTTCCCTCAAACCCATTTATATCAACTGTCATTCTGGTAAAGATTATTTCAGTTTTGAGGACAATGCAGAAATGCTTGCCATGACATTCAAACGATCAACGGAATCAGGTATACCCATCTACCATGAAACCCACCGTGGCAGAATGCTTTTTGCTGCCCATGTTTCCAAGGCCTTCATCGATCGATTCAAAGATTTAAAACTTACCCTTGATATTTCTCATTGGTGCAATGTGCATGAGAGTTTATTGGGAGATCAGCCAATCAATGTTGAGGCTGCATTGGCAAGAACTCACCACATACATGCAAGGATTGGTCATGCTGAGGGTCCACAAGTCAATGATCCTCGTGCACCGGAATGGAAAAATGAGGTCAAGGCACATTTTGATTGGTGGGATAAGGTGGTGGCGAGAAAAAAAGCCGAAGGAGAACACATTACAATGCTCACGGAATTTGGCCCATCCAATTATATGCAAACCCTTCCATTTACCACACAACCTGTTGCAGACCAATGGGCCATCAACAGGTATATGATGGAAACATTAAGAAAACGATACAGCTAAAACCATCGCATGAACCTGATAGAATTGATTGGCCGCTTTCATCCCGTTTTGGTGCACTTACCCATTGGTATTTTTATTCTGGTTATTCTAATGGATGGACTCACCAGGTTTGAAAAGTTTGCACATCTGTCTGCTTCTATACGCCTGATATTAGGATTAGGAATAATCTCTGCCATTTTTTCCCTTATCACAGGATATACCCTTTCTCTCGAAGGGAGCAACAATCAAGATTTGGTAGATAATCACCAATGGACGGCTATTGGAACCACTGCCCTCTTTACTGCTTATTATTTTTTGCGTAATATATTCATGGCCAACCGACTTGCCCATACTTTTTCTTTAATCTTTTTGCTTAGTATGTTGGCATGGACTGGTCACCAAGGAGGTTCCCTTACCCATGGAGAAGGATTCTTAACAGAAGGGATACTGGAGGATAAAACAATCGCTCAAACGCAATTGAATATCAAAGACATCAATCAAGCCGTGGTCTACAAGGATCTTGTTCAGTATACCCTGAACCAAAAATGTGTTCAATGCCATGGCAGTGAAAAGCAAAAAGGAAAATTACGCCTAGACGATCTTTCCTGGATAAAAGCCGGAGGCAAAAATGGTAATTTAATCAATAGTGCCAATCCAGCTGAAGGAGAATTGATCAAAAGAATTTTGTTGGATGATATTGACGAACACCACATGCCTCCTAAAGAAAAAACGCAGCTTACAGATGCGGAAATGGTCATTTTTCAATGGTGGATCAATACAGGAGCATCTTTTGATAAATCTGTTGCGGCATTGTCCCCTGATGCAAAAGTGATCAAAGCATTGGCTTCTTTCAAAGATGAAAACCAAAATCAGGTAAAAACAACAATTAAAACAAGGGAACCTATCAAACCCATCGATAAGAAAATCCAGAAAAGACTTGAAAAAATGGGATGGGTAGTTTCAACAATTGCTGCAGAAGATCATCATCTTCGTTTGATCGGATACAATATTGAAACTTCTTTGAAGGATGCCTTGGAAGCAGCTGCAGAAATCAGTGGTCAAATCGTTGAATTGAAACTCTCATTTTCATCGATAAAGGACAATGACCTGAGCAGCCTCAGCAAATTCAAAAACATTGAAAAACTTTGGCTGGACCATACTGCCATCACTGATAATTCATTGAATCAGATAAAGGCATTGGAGTATCTGGAATATCTCAATATTGTAGGCACCAATACAACTGCCAATGGTCTCCGAAGCATGATGCAAATGCCGAATTTGAAAATAATTTATGCTCAGGGAACAAAAATAACCACTGAAGAAAGATTTGCATTGGAAGCATTAAAAAGCAATGCCAAACTATACTTTGGTGATTCAATGAGATCCGCAATTACAGATACCCTATTTGCAAAGAAAGCAGAAT
>CALPWM020000271.1 GCA_943327275.2 Chitinophaga pinensis | reverse complement strand
TTTTTTTTCCCAAATATCTTCTACTTTGGGATTGAAACCCATGAACAAAGGCCACCTAGAGGTAAAGAAATTTTTTGATTTATTTTTTTGGTAAATAAGGTAATAGACGTCGTTTGTTGATTCAAGAAAATTGTTCAGCTTGTTAAAGTTATCTTGTGCCCTTTGCTCTGTTTCTATCCTGTCAGTGATGTCTGAGCCATATACGTTGTACTCTTCGTTATCTTTTCTTTTGATGATTTTGAAAGAATAATTTCTATCATTGGCAATCAGGTCAACCGATAGTTGGTTTTCCTTGGGCTTCAGATGTAGAATATGTGTCCAAAAATTATTGATGTCAAAGATGGTGCCATCATAAATTACCTTTGAGATGTGATTGGCATTCTTGTTGTTGAATAAAATCTTGCCATCGAAATCTATGCGGAAAATAGGGTTTGGGTTCTCATTGGGGAAAGATGCAAGATTTCTGATCTCGTCAATATTTTTTAATCTTTCTGTGATATTCCTTATTACACAAATAATTTGGGAACTGCTTTGGGCGTTGTTAAACACGGGGGACAATGAAATACTGGTACCAATTTTTTTGTTTTGCTTCGAAACAATATAGGTTGTAAAATTCTTTGACTTGCCTGTACTGATGATATCAGCAATTTCTTTCTTTATATCAATTCCTTCAGCATCTAAAAAAAGATCCTCAAACTTTAGGCCAATCATTTCTGAGGGTTCATATCCCAGCATTTCTTTGGAACTTGGGGATGACTTTCTAATAAACCCACTGCTGTGTATATTCAGAAAGAGGTCGGAAGATTGATTGATGATGGTGAGTTCCTGCTTTAATTTTTCGAGGTCTTCTTGTTCATTTTTCAATACAGATCTCATCTGCTGAATATCAAAAACTGCATCGTAGGCAGGAAAGTCTGAATAGGTCAGACCCAACTCAAGCAATTTCTCATGTTCTTCTGCCCATAGGGAGCCAAAGAATACAATTTGATTTTCATCAGTCCTGTATTCAAACTGCCCTTTCAGCATGGTGTTGTTCAGTCCATGGATTCCGATCAAAACAAATCCTGAACAAATAGATTTTAGTTGTCTAAAATCTGGATTGGTTTTTGATTTTGGTTTTATGATGAAAAAATTGCTATGGAACTCATTACTTGGTGTTTGGATTCTTGAGAGAATTTTTTCAAGTGAAGGGCCTTTTTTGATGACGGACATACCCTCATCCACAATGAAATAAAATGGGAAAAGCCTATCTATTTCTGTTAATTGAACTGCAGATTTTATATCGTTAAGTATTATTTCTCCCATATGATCCTGAATAGGTCATGGTCAAGATCGCTGCTTATCTTTTCAGCTTCCAGAACAATAAGAATTCCTTGCTCTTTGAACATTTTAACTATGCCATGCAGCATTCCTTCCATCATCGCGGTAAGTCCGGGACGTTGTGAATGGTATTCAACCAACATAGAATCACCATCCATGCGGACTTTGAATTCTGGTGCAATAAGTTCAGGGTATGTCAGATAGACCCGATTGTGAAAGTTAGGAAGGTTTAGCATAAATTCTTTGAAGCTCAATCCTCCCGAAGCCATCATGGAGGGATATTTTTTCATGGAAATCTCCAGGATCCAGAATTCCCCAAACATCTTTAAAACAGTATTAAGGTCGGTTTGTAGAACCTCAGAAACCGCACCCGCCAGTCTGTAAGTATATGCATCATCATAAACCTGATGATTCTGAAACTCATGTACATCAATCCTGCTTTTTGCAATGATTTTTAACCATGTTTCCTCACCAAATTCTTTGACAACGAGGTCTTGAATCGATTGATTGATAATACCGTACATGTAAATGTGTTATTAAATATAAATCTACTCAATATTCAATGGTTCCCTAAAACAGCTTGAATGTTTTTTATCGGCAAGGCGTAATTACCATCATTTTCATTACGTATTTATACGCAATGTTAGTTTTATGTAGGATATCAGATTTTTCTTCTTGCAAACTCTCGTTTGATGAGTTCGAGTTCTCTTCCTGTTTGACCAGAGACGGAACTATTTTCTTCTGCCCTTCGCATCAGGTAAGGAATCACTTCATGAACAGGGCCAAACGGAAGGTATTTTGAAACGTTGTATCCTGCATCCGCAAGATTGAAAGTGAGGTTATCACTCATGCCATAGAGCTGAGAGAAATGCAGGTGAGAATGGGATGGCGACAATTCTTTAGATCCGGATTCATTTGCCGCTAATAGATTGCTTTTCTCATTGTGGCTGGCAATGATGATCGAGACCCTCTCTATTTTTGACATACAAATCCTGACAGCTTTATCATAATCCCGGTCCGTTGACGCTTTATTGGGTTGGATGGGAGAGGGGTAGCCTAATTTCTCAGCCCTTGCCCTTTCTTTTTCCATGTATGCCCCTCTGACAAGTTTTAACCCAGCGATATATCCTGATTTTTCAGCCTCCTCAAGGGCATCAGAGAGGTATGATAACCGATCTGAGCGGTAGAGTTGAATGGTATTGTACACCACTACTTTTCCCAGGTTGAATTGCGCCATCATTTGGGTTGCCACTATATCAATAGCATCTTGAATCCATGATTCTTCAGCATCAATCATGATACCAATTCCTGCATATGATGCTGCTTTGCACAATCGTGATGTTCGGTCGATGAGTTGTTCCCATTGAGCCTGCTCTTCAGGGCTCAATTGTTCAAATTTGCTCTTAAATCGGTTGCTCAAAGAATCGGTACTATTTGCTGATAGTGTAGTATCCAGTTTTTCGAGGAGTGAAGTGGAAATTAGTCCTGTTATTTTGATGCTGATGAAGGGTATGTTTTTTCTGGTCGCAGCAAATTGGATGACCTTGATAAAATAATTGCCTTCAGCCTCATATTTGTTTTCATCACCTTCTCCTCCCTCAACCCCATAATCCAAGATCACCTGTACGTTGAATTTTTCAAGCATATCAGCAACCCCAACTGTTTCCTCCAGGGATTCACCACCCACAAATTGCCTAAACAAGGTATTTTTGATAATTCCTTTTATAGGAAGACCTGATTTGATGGCCCATGGCGTGATTTTTGTTCCCAGTTTTACCAAGGGAGCAAACTGCATGGCTGAAAATAAAAAACGGGCTCTTTTCAGATCGAAATCAGTTTTGTAGGCAAATGCTTTTTCTGTGTTGTTGAAATTAATGGGCAGCGCTGAATTCGACATGTGGCGAGAACTTGAATGGCCTCAAAGATACAGCGAAAATGTTGTTGATCATTGCTCAGGATTTGCCTTCATCCATGATTTTGGATAAGAGCGCTGACTTGGAGTGAATGTTGAGCTTTTTATAGATGTTCTTCAGGTGATAATTGATGGTATAAGTTGTTACAAATAGTGATTCAGACATTTGCTTGTAGCTGTACCCTTTTTCGACCAATGAAACGATCTCTTTTTCCCTCAATGTAAGGGCATCCGTAAAACTTGATTCCTTTTTGGACTGAAGATTTTTGATAACCTTGGCGATCGACATGTCATCAATAAATGCACCTGTTTTGGTTGTTTTATGGATGATTTCAATGAGGTGATTGAGCTGAGCCGTTTTTAATGCGTAACCTGAAGCTCCCTGCTTGAGACAACTGATG
>CALPWM020000270.1 GCA_943327275.2 Chitinophaga pinensis | reverse complement strand
GTTATCATGAAATTTCAGGAGGGAGATAAAATAATGGTTCTTGCCACAGGTGAGCGTGGATCAGTTGTAGAGTGGATTGACAAGAAAATGCTGCTGATTGAGGTGGGTGGTGTCAGCTTTCCTGTATATGCTGATCAGATTGATTTTCCCTATTTTCAAGACTTCACCGCACCAAAGGAATTCAAAAAAAAGCCTTCATTTGGAAAGGCAGAACAACCCAAAAAAGAAAAAAACGTTCAGCGCTTCATTGAACGTGATGGTGTTTGGCTTTCTTTCTATCCAGTGCTGGATAAGGATGTTTTTGACGATGATATTATTTCCTATTATCGTATTTATGTATTGAACCATACGGATGATGATCTCATTTTCGAACTTTCCATTTTTTATGGAATTAAAAAAGAACTCGATTTACGCAACAGCATAAGGGCATTGGATGAAATGTATTTATTTGATCTTCCATTTGAGAACCTGAACGATCAGCCGAGGATGGATTTTGATTTTTCACTGGCATCCGTTGATAAGAAAAGGGTGGGGCATTTTGAGGTTCAGTTCAAACCCAAGCCCAAACAGATCTTCAAATTATCTGAAGATGTCTTGAAAGCACAAAAGGCTTCATTCAACATTAATTTATTTGAGACCTATCCCATTAAGGATGTAGAGCAGGACCGCTTTGACATCAACAGGCTCACAGCTGCTGGTTTCAAGGTTTATCCTGCAGATAAAATAAGAGCCAATCTTCCCCCGAGAAGAACATTGATCGATCTGCATGCGGATAAATTGTCAGACCAGCATGACCGTTTATCGCCTGTGCAAATTCTTGACATGCAGCTCAAGGCTTTTGAAAAATTTTATGAAGAGGCACTTGCCCATAAACTCACAGAAATAACTGTCATCCATGGCATTGGTACAGGAAAACTGAAGGATGAAATACACGAACTGCTTCGCCATAAAAAAGATGTTAAATCATTCGTTAACAGGCTTCATCATCTCTATGGTTATGGCGCAACAGAAATATATATCCTACCTTAGCGCCGCCGTAATACGCTATCGCGTTGAGCAATCAACGAGGAAAGTCCGGACAACATAGAGCATCGCACCGGTGAACAGCCGGGTCTTGTGTAAACAAGAACAGACAGTGCCACAGAAAATAACCGCCCTGACTTGTTGGGGTAAGGGTGAAAACGGGAGGTAAAAGCTCCCGGCGGTATGCAGCAATGCTTACCGGGGGTAAACCTTGCGTGTTGAAATGCCACATAGGTCATGGTAACCTTCGGGTGGAGAATGACTCGTTCTCTCTCTTTGAGGCCTTGATGGGTAGGCAGCTTGATCACAAGAGGTAACTTTTGTGACAGATAAATGATAGCCTCGTACAGAATCCGGCTTATTACTTGCGGCAACTTATTAAAAAAGCCCTCTCATTTGAGAAGGCTTTTTTAATTGAATCTTTTGATGATAGTTTAATCATGAATTATTCTCAGCATAGAATGAATCATTGATCAATAGATCAGCTGCTGTAATGGATGTAGGATTGGCTATGTTGTAATTGTTCAGGTAAAACTGACTTACGATAAGGTTATCAGCAGTTAAAAATTGTTTGTCAATGTTCATGTTGATATTTTCTGCTTCAAATTGACATGTCAGGTTGAAATCACTGTTTTCTGATCTTCCTGATACTGGGTTGAGCATATTTTCCCCTTTAAATTGATTGTTGATTTCCAGGTCTGCTCCATTTGATTCAGTTATGGCAATGTGGAAGGAATTCAATGCTTTGATCATAGCATTCATGTTCATGTGCATCTCCTGGTCTGCTTTTCGGATCATGCTGCGGGATGGGCTAGCAATCTTGACAGCAGTTATTTCTTCACCAATGGGCATTGCATCGGGTAGTGCGCAACTTGTTCTCTCGAATGATTGTCCTATTCCGTCAGAGATAAAGGCACTATTTCCAGTTAAAATGGTCAACAAAGCCAATGCTGTGAATAATCCAGAAATAGCTTTTTTACAGTTGATGTTGTTTTTCGATGGATTGGCTTTAAGGAGTTGGGCCATTCTTTTTATATTCGCTTTCATAAAATTGATTTAGTACTTGTTAATGCAAGGAACCATTCATTGTATTGGATGCCTGATTTTGCTGCATCTTGTATAATGGTATGTTAATGCTTTGATGTTGCAAAGGTACTAAACTAATTTGCTGTTGCAAGAATACCTATAGATAGATTTTTGTTAATTTCTAATTTATCGCATTTATGCAAATCAATGTTGCAAAAAATGCATAATTAACGACATTAAATTAGATATAATCCAAATGTGGCACAAAGGAATGCCATTATATGGGGCAAAAGAAGATTTTTCGGCGTAATAATGCCGATGTTAAACAAAAAACAGTGAAAATTAGATAAGGTCTAACGCTTTCGCAAAAGTTGTAACCAAAGGAACTACGGTTAGTGATACCATTGAGGGCAGGAAAAGATAAACCACAACACTGAGTGCTATTGAGAGGAAAAATAAAATCCAGTATGTATTTTTTTGGCTCTTGGTCATCTTATTGAGTTTGAGGTACAAATATACAAAGCGATTCCATTTTGTTAAAATCTTAATTCATTCATTCTCAATAAATTTTTAATGTGTATTGATTACACTATTTATAATTATATGTACATTGTAAACCCATACCAATTGATTGATGAACATTGATGTATACCTGAAATTTTCTACCCGTCCCGGACAAATGTTAAGGATTCAGGTAGATTTTAGGGGAAATGACCATGCTGGATCCTCTGTTATTTATCCTATGAGTTATATCGATAACGCTCATTGGCATTTTCGGCTTGTTTTAACCAGTGATCAAACTGATATCAACCAAAAACTAACTTATCAGTATCTTTTTGAAGATGAAAATGGAGTCATGTCAATGGATTATGACAAAAACAGGTTCATTTCACTGAAATATCAAAAAACTGATCTGGTCTTACTGGACAGTTGGGTTGATATGGGTACTGTTGCCAATGTTTTTCATACTTCACCTTTCGAAAATATTTTTTCCGTACAAAGAACAAGTACTGACAAAACATTGCCTAAAGCTGGTTTTTTTCGTTTTACCGTTGATTCTCCTTTACTTTCCAATGACCATCAATTGGGGTTGATGGGTAGTTTGGATGTTTTGGGAAATTGGTCTGTTGCACATGTACATAAAATGCAATTCAATGGAACTCATTGGATAGCTGATATAGATACTGCCCATACACAAGTTTCTTTTGAGTATAAATATTGTTTGCTGGATGCATCCGGCAATTTTATTGGGTATGAAAACGGGGAAAACAGAGAGTTTAGTCTTTCGCAAACGCCACACATCCCTTGCTTGATCCAGGATGGCTACGCGCGTTTTGATAGCAACTGGAGAGGAGCAGGAGTTGCCATTCCTGTATTCAGTTTGCGTTCAGCCCAAAGCCTGGGTGTTGGAGAATTCACTGATATCAATCTATTGGTGGATTGGGCTGAAAAAGTATCCCTCAGGATGATTCAACTCCTGCCTGTAAATGATACAACTTCTACACATACAAAGGCTGATTCTTATCCATATGCTGCCATATCAGCTTTTGCACTTCATCCTCTTTATGCTTCGATTGCAACAATTGCCGGAAAAAAGCATGCAAAG
>CALPWM020000269.1 GCA_943327275.2 Chitinophaga pinensis | reverse complement strand
TAACAGTAAAAATTCCTGCAAATCTTCCAGACCCGATCAATAATCCCATCACGGTGACCACAAAATATGGCACAGCCACGTATGGTTTCAAAATCATGCAGCCTGCTCCGATCATCAATGGATTCAACCCAGAAGCAGGAACTACAGGAGATGTGGTAACCATTTCAGGCAATCATTTCAATGGCGTTACAGAAGTGAAATTTGACAATGCAGTGGCCACCATAGTTTCAAAAAGCAATCAGGAACTGAAAGTAAATGTTCCTGCAGGTATAACCAGTGCGTTCATTACTGTTACCACCCCTGTGGGATCGGTGACCTCACTGACCCGATTTGGCTTCAAGTATATCATCTATGATGAAAGGCTATTAACAGGCTGGTCAAATACTTCCTACAGTTCAACAGCTGTTTTTAACCATACCACCACCGTTAAAAGGGGAACAACCGCCATCAGCAATGCCTATACTGTGGGATTTGGAGGATTCAGGGTGAGCAAAGCTGCACCTGCTTTGAGTCTTGCAGGATACTCAGCCGTCAAATTTTCAGTGTTTGGCGGACCCGGAACAGAAGGCAGGAGAGCAAGGGTGATCATCAATGGAGTAAGTACCACAGCATTTCAAATCGTGTTGAAAGAAGGTGCATGGTCAACCTTTGAAATCCCCCTTTCCAACTTCAATAACCCTGCAACACTGACTTCAATTGAAATAAAGGAATTCAGTGGTTTGGTTGTTACCGTATTCCTGGATGATATTGGCCTCTCATGATCCGATTCGGAATCAATTGAATGAAAGAGATGGGATGCAATTGTTGGATTAAATAATAGCGATTACAATTAATCCTTCAGCGCTGCAAACAACAGCTCAATGCTGTGCAATGCCCGTAGGCCTGTGCCGTCCTTGATCTGGTGCCTGCAACTTGTTCCTGAAGCAACAATGGCCGTTTCAGCATCCAGCGATCGGACCGTTTTGAAAAGCACAAGTTCACCCACTTGCATGGAAATATTGTAGTGCTCACGCTCGTATCCGAATGAACCGGCCATGCCACAGCAGCCGGAAGGAATGAGCCTAGCTTCATAGTTTGCAGGGAAGGACAATGCACGCTTTACGGGCACCATTGAGGCCTGGCTTTTTTGGTGACAATGCCCATGGATTTTGATCTTCTTGCTGGTATTGGTGAAAGAAGATGGGGTTATTTTTCCTTTGTCCGCTTCCCGCATGAACCACTCTTCAAACAAGAAAACATGCTGGGAAAGTTCCTTCGATTTTTCAAGCAGTGCCGGATCAACCAGATGAAGATATTCATCCCTGAAACCCAGGATGGCAGATGGTTCTATGCCAACCAGTGGTGCTGAGGCATTGATGATGGATGAGAATATTTGCACCTGTTCATTGGCAATTTTTTTGGCTTCCCTGATCAACCCTTTCGACAAATATGTTCTTGCACTATCGGGATGATTGATGATGCACACCTCATAGCCCAGTCTTTCCATCAACAAAACGCATTGCTGACCGATTTGCACATCGTTGTAGTTGGTGAACTCATCGCAAAACAAATAGACCTTGTCTTTCACAATGGCATTCCTGGATGGACTTTTTGTTCTTGCAGCATGCCATTTGCGCAGGGTTGTGCGAGATACGCTTGGCAGTGTGCGATCAGGATGAAATCCAACCAACCGGTTCATTGTTTTTCTGAGAATGGGAGTTTCAATCATCCAATTGTAGATGCCCGAAAACATGGAAGCCATCTTCATCTGGCTGGAAAAATTGCCAATCAGTTTTGTCCTGAATGGAACGCCTTTTTCATCATAATAGGACTGCATGAATTCGCCCTTCAGCTTCGCCACATCAACGCTGGACGGACATTCAGACTTACAAGCCTTGCAGGAAAGACAGAGATCCATGATCTCTTTTACTGCTTCTTTATCAATGAGATTGGTTGATTCATTGGTGAGGTACTGCCTCAATACATTGGCACGGGCACGGGTGGTATCGCGCTCACTCCGGGTGGCCATATAACTGGGACACATGGTACCTCCAGTGACCTCAGTCTTCCTGCAATCGCCAGAACCACTGCACTTTTCAGTAAGTTTAAGATACCCTCCCTCCGGTTTGAAATCATACACTGTACTGAGTGGTGCGATCCTGGTAGCAGGATTGAAACGCAACTGTTCATCCATGGGCGGTGTATTCACAATCTTGCCCCGGTTGAAAATATTGTTGGGGTCGAAGATTTGCTTGACCTGCTTGAACAAACCATAGTTGTGTTCCCCCATCATCATGGGAATGAATTCGCCACGAAGCCTTCCATCACCATGTTCACCTGAAAGAGATCCATGGTATGACTTTACCAAAGCAGCAGTCTCGGTAAGCACCTGCCTGAACTGCTGTATACCCTTTTCCGTCTTCAGGTTGATGATGGGCTCAACATGCAGCTCTCCTGCTCCTGCATGGGCATACATGGAATATTGCAACCCATGCCTTTGCAGCAACTGCTCCAGCGCTGCAATATAGTTGGGCAGGTCCTGTGGACTGACGGCACAGTCTTCGATAAGATTGACTGGTCTTGCATCTCCGGGAAGGTTGCGCAACAATCCCAGCCCTGCCTTTCGCACATCCCAGGCCAGCTTGCATTGCTCATCTTGTAAGATGGGATATGCATAGCCAATATTTTTATCCTGCAATGCCTTGATGAGCGACTGGCATTGCAACATCAGTTCGTTTTGGTTATTGTTGAAGAACTCAACCATCAGGATGGCCTTGGGTTCTCCCTCAATGAATGCGCGGCTTTGGGATAGTTCCGGAGATGATTTGGTGAACTGCAAGATAAAATCATCCACCAGTTCTGATGCAGCACATCCATGTTCCAGTGCCACAAGATTGGCATTCAGTGCATCTTGCAGTGTTTTGGTGTGAACAGCCACCATGGCCACTTGCGAAGGAGGAAGATCCAGCAATTGCAACTTTGCTGCTGTAACAAAACAAAGCGTACCTTCTGATCCTGCAATGAGCTTGCTCAGGTTGAATGGTGCTTCATCTGAGAACCTCGACATGTCCAGCACTGCATCCAGCGCATAACCGGTATTTCTTCTTTTGATGTCCTTTCTGGGGAAGCCCTCTTCAATGGCCTGCTGATTTTCCTTGTTGTCGACCAGCAGTTTCAATGCCTTGTAAATGTCGGATTCAGCGCCTGACCCCATGCACTTGTTATCCAATTCAACTTTTGTCAATCCTTTGAAAACGCCCTCTGTACCATCACCCAAGATTACACTGGTTTCTAAAAGATTATCCCTTGTGGTTCCCCAGATGATGGAATGAAGCCCGCATGAATTGTTGCCAATCATCCCTCCGATCATTGCCCTGTTGGCGGTTGATGTTTCTGGTCCGAACATCAGGCCAAAAGGTTTCAGGTAGGCATTCAAATCATCCCTAATGACCCCTGGCTGAACGCGGACCCATTTCTCCTTTTCATTGAGCTCCAGTATGGCTGTAAAATGCTTGGAGATATCCACCACCATGCCATTGCCCACAACCTGGCCTGCCAGGGAAGTACCAGCGGCCCTTGGGATCAGCGATATTTTTTTTTCAGTAGCAAAGGCGATGAGGGCCTTGATGTCTGCAATGGTTTTGGGAATGGCAACAGCCAATGGTTTTTCCTGGTACTC
>CALPWM020000268.1 GCA_943327275.2 Chitinophaga pinensis | reverse complement strand
GCAGGTAGTTCACAGTTTCAATCTTTATATGATGCTGTGAGGTCTAGGCCAATCTCGAAAGGTGGTGGTAGATTGATTGACAGAACCAATTTGTATGCTGTTGAAGGTCAGTACAACCTCAGTGAACTGACTGGCAAATTTGCAGAAGTGCTCGTTGGCGGTAATTTCAGAAGATTTTTATTGAACTCAGAAGGTACTTTGTTTGCAGATTCTGCCAACAAAATTCCCATCAATGAATACGGTGCATATGTTCAAGTTGCCAAAGGATTTGCCAAAGACCTCATCAAGTTTACCGTTTCTGGACGATTTGACAAGAACGAAAACTTCAAAGGTCGTTTTACCCCCAGAGCTACCATGCTCTTTAAGGTTGCAAAAGACAATCATTTGAGGTTCTCTTACCAAACTGCATACAGATTCCCTTCCACTCAACAGCAATATATCAACCTTGCGGTGGGCGGAGCAATCCTCTCTGGTGGTGTTCCTGCTATGAAAGACTTCTACAAGGTTACAACCAATCCAGTTTACTCTGTTGCTGCGCTTGGAGCAGGACAGTTGAAAATACAGGAACTTCCTGAATTCAACCCTGAAGCTGTAACTTCTTTTGAATTAGGCTATCGTGGATTGCTTGCCAATTCAAGGCTGTTGGTAGACGCCTACGCTTATCTTGGGAATTACCAGGATTTCATTACCCGTGTACTTGTAGCACAATCAATCAGGAGTACACCAAGCCCTGCAGATGTTATCAATGCAGCTACAAGAAGAATCATTTCATTCCCCATCAATTCACCAACTCCTGTTAAAACTTCAGGATATGGCATCTCATTGGAGTACAAATTCAAGAAAGGGTTCTACTTGAACACGAATTTCTCTTCTGATCAATTGGGTGAAGTTCCAAATGGATACATCACATATTTCAATGCACCAAAGTACAGGGCCAATGCAACTTTCGGTAACACTGGCCTTGGAAAAAGTAAGCGCCTTGGATTCAATTTCGTTTACCGTTTCCAATCTGCGTTTTATTTTGAGAGCGATCTTGCCAATGGTGATGTTCCTGCTTACCAGGTTGTTGATGCACAAATCAGCTACAAATTACCAGCCGTCAACTCTGTTCTCAAATTGGGAGCCAATAACTTGTTCAACCAATACTACATTACAGCGCTGGCCAACCCTTCCATTGGTGGCTTGTACTATGTATCTTTTGGGTATAACATTTTTTAATTGGTCAGCACAAATCATTGAAATAAAAAAAATATCATGAAAAAAATATACAATTCAATCAAGCTCATCCTTCCTCTGGCTTTGCTTGTTGTGGTAGCATCAACTTCTTGTAACAAGGATGTTCCATCAGCAACACCTATTGTTCCAACTTCGGCTGGTAGCACAATAGGGGATATCCTCAATACAAATCCAAATTTTACAATCCTAAGGGCAGCGGTTACAAAAGCAGGCATGCTGGCAGCTGTCTCTGACAAGAACAATCAGTTCACAGTTTTTGCACCCAGTGATGCTGCATTCATCGCGTCTGGTATCCCATTGGCTGCTATCAATGCACTTCCAGCGGCTTCAGTTACAAGCATTGTTCAGTACCATGTCATTCCAGGTCGTAAATTGATGTCATCTTCCGTTCCCACTAGTTTCCCGAATGTCCAAATGCCAACATCGTTTATTATTCCTGCACCGAACACCAATCCATTGGTGCGGTTCAGCAACTTCCCTTCCAGAAGAGGAGATAGGGTTTGGGTGAATAATATTCCTGTAGTCACTCCTGATGTTGACGCAGCCAATGGTGCCATCCATGTAACCGCTGCAGTTGTCGCTCCTCCTTCAAGGGTTTTATTGGATACGATCGCTCGAGAAGCTGATATGTCCTATCTTGTTGCTGCCATCATGAGGGCTGATGTTGGTGTACCAGCTGGTTCACGTTTTCAGGATTATCTTGCCAATCCTTTGGCTAATTTTACTGTGATGGCTCCCACCAATACAGCATTCATGGCATTGTTCACATCCCTTAGATTGCCAGTAGCACCCTCATCTTTTGGATTGTTACCTGTTTCTACGGTTCAAGGAATTGTTGCCTATCATGTGTTAATGGGTCGTGCCTTTTCTCCCAATCTCCCAACTGCTGCGACACCTGTACCTACCTTACTCTCTGCTTCTGTTCCCACAGCTCCATTGCTGACTGTTGATGCAACCCAGGGTGTAAGAGGTGCAAGAAACCCAAGTTTTTCAAGAATTACAGCAGTTGACAGGCATGCGATCAATGGTGTATACCACAAAATTGATCAGGTGCTCATGCCACAATAGATATTATCATGCTTATAAAAAAGACCGGTCTCGATTGAGCCGGTCTTTTTTTATGCTTATGCGTGATGCTTGGATTCGTTAAAAGGAACAAAACATGATTAAACTGCGAACCTAAAATGCATGATATCGCCATCCTGTACAATGTAGTCTTTGCCCTGAACAGCCATCTTACCAGCCTCTTTACAAGCGGCTTCTGACCCAAGGGTGGTGAAGTCAGTATATCCAATAACTTCAGCCCTGATGAACCCTTTTTCAAAGTCAGTATGGATTACGCCAGCAGCCTGAGGAGCCAGCATCCCTTTTGTAATGGTCCATGCACGAACCTCTTGTACACCTGCTGTAAAATAAGTGGCGAGGTTGAGCAATTTGTATGTTGATCGGATCAGCCTTACCACGCCGCTTTCTGAAAGCCCGAGGTCAGTTAGGAACATCAATCGGTCATCATAGCTTTCCATCACAGCAATCTCACTTTCAATCGCAGCACTGACAAAAAGTATTTCAGCATGTTCAAGTTTGATGGCTTCTTTTACTTGTTCGGTATATATATTTCCTGTAACAACGCTTTTTTCATCAACATTGCATACATAAACGACCGGTTTGATGGTCAGCAAAAACATATCATTGATGTATTTCTCTTTTTCTTCCTCACTTATTTCAAAAGCACGGGCATTCTTTCCCTGGTCAAGATGATCCTTGAGCTCCCTCAATACTTCAATGCCTCTCAAAATTTCCCGATCACTGCTCTTTGAGAGTTTCTCTGATTTGGAGAGTTTTTTCTCGACACTTTCAAGGTCTTTCAATTGCAATTCAGTGTCAATGACTTCCTTATCACGGACAGGGTTTACATTACCATCTACATGAATGACATTGTCATCCTCAAAGCACCTGAGTACATGAATAATGGCATCAGTTGCTCTGATATTGCCAAGGAACTGGTTTCCCAGTCCTTCACCCTTGCTGGCGCCCTTGACCAAACCGGCGATGTCGACGATTTCAACAGTGGTTGGTACTACCTTTTGTGGCTTGACAATTTTTTCAAGTTCAATGAGCCTGTCATCAGGAACAGTAATTACACCGATATTGGGTTCGATGGTACAGAAAGGGAAATTCGCTGCCTGTGCTTTTGCACTGCTTAGTGCATTAAATAGGGTTGATTTTCCTACATTTGGTAATCCGACAATGCCAGCCTGTAATGCCATAGTTTTGATTTTGCGTGGCAAAGATAGTGCGAATGATGCGATAAGGGCATCCTTTGTTGGAATAACATTCAAAGCAATCACCCACAAATGGCTTTAAATTACATCTGGTTCTTTTTTTTCATCATCGCTTTTGCCATAGCACTAGGCAAATGGGTAATCACTGGTG
>CALPWM020000267.1 GCA_943327275.2 Chitinophaga pinensis | reverse complement strand
CCCATTGAAATGAAAACCCTGTTGGCAAATTTTTTACCGTACCGGAAGGAACTTGAGAAGTGAGCGTTGAACAGATGGTTTGAAGTTCCATACCGCAACACAGGAGTAAAATTAAATTGTCGTCTTCCTTTTAAGTCTTTCTCAAAGGTGGCAGAGCCTTGCAATACCCACCCCTCAACGGTATTGAAACTCACTGATTTAAGCAAAGGATCAAAACTCAGGGATGTTTTGTTGATTCGATTAATGAAACGTGGACCATTAACCAAAACGCCCAAACCTGTGATACGGTTCTGAATTTTATCAAGCGAGTCAAGGTATCGTGGATCTTCTCTCCTCTTTTGGAGTGAATCCTTCTTTTTGAAATCTTCGATTTCTTCTTTCAACAAAGGGATTGGCCTCGATTCATCCCAAAAAGATGATGACCGTTTATTCGATAACGAATCAAATTTTAAAACTGTTCTTCCAAATTGTTTTTTATCAAATACAGGATCAATAATATATCTAGAATAAATGGTTGAGAAATATCCTGATGCTGCAAATCCCAAAAAGTTTACCTCAGGAAAAATGGTTTGCGTGGAAACCATCCATGTATCTCGATTGATCGGATTGAATTGTTGTTCTATGCGAATCTTGTCAGCAAACTCCAACTGAGACGCCTTGTCAATGGAAAGATTAACCGAATGTATGTTCCAGCTATTCTCAATGATCTGGATGTAACCGGTGAATAGCGGTTCCCATTTTCGCTTGGGAATAACCTGAATTTTATTAACCTGGTAGCCATTTTCAAAAAATACACCCAGGTATTTATACCTATAGTAAGCAAGTGCTCCTTCTGCAATAGGAGAAACAAAACCCCTGGGATTGAATGTTTTGGGCAAAGAAACTATGTTGTCGTAAAAAGAAATCAAGATGGGGTTGGCAAGTCCTAACCCATTGGTTTGCCCACTCACCCTAGTAGACTTGACCACTACCCTTAAATCATCTGGTTGGCGGAAAGCAATGTCAGAAATGGATTCTGAAAGGAAAATAATTTTGTTTTTTGAACTGTCCCCATCTTCAAAATCAACGGGTTGTCCCATAAAATTATCAGGGAAATCTGCTGTTCTGATCATTCCTTTCAAATACGCTTCGCAGGTATATCCACCAACTTGTGTTTGGTAAAACTTACGCTGTTTAATGGCATTGCGTATGATTTCATAGGCGGGATCTTCACCTCCTGCCTTAACTTTCACCTCAGCAAGGGTAAGCGTTGTATTCTTCATCGTAATGGTCAAACGCATTTCATCTCCATTAACCAATGTATCAATGGCGATGGTCTCATAACCAACATGCTGAACCACAAAATGATATTTCCCTTTGGGGAGGTCCAAGAAAAACTTGCCCTGGTCATTGGACAACACTGTCTTTTTGCTCTCTTTTACAGTGATTGAACAAAAGCCAATTGGATTATTTGACTGATCAACAACAAGCCCATTGATTTTTGTAGCGTAGGTACTGACAGAAAAAATCAAAAACAACATGAATGCCACCAAATATTTGCTATTCCTCATTCCGGTTACACTTGACTGGTTTTATTTCTTGAAAAGATTGAGCAATGAACGTGCAGTACTGGCCGACAATCCGGATGTCAATCCGCCAATCAGCGCAGTGATTAAGATGATAAGATAAGGTGAATTATGCTTAACGACCAACATTGAAATCCGTTTTGCCAGGATATGGTCATTCGATATACTAATGAAAAGGGACATCAATCCCCAGAGCAAGAATACACCGGTGAACGCAGACAAGAACGACAAACCCCAATGTTGTGGAATGAAAAAACCAGTGAGCATTCCTGCAACAACAATAGTCCACCAGGGAAAATAAAGGCCAAATCCAAAAGCCAATGCTGCAGTTATGATAGCAGATACAAGAAATTTCATGATGTTGTTTTGTTTATTTAGATGCGAAACTCATTTTCCATTTGCATTTTTTTCCTTCAATGGCAGCAGACTCCATGAACCAAAGTTTATAATATGCCCCCTTGGTCCATTGCGATATAAAATTATCATAGAATTTACTTCCAGGATTACCACTCTGCCCACCAGGATAAACGCCGTAAGCATTGGTGGGGCTAGACATTTCAACCACCATGCGCCAACTTGGGCCATGGTCATGCTGCGTGGTATTGATGATTCCATTGCCACCGCCGTTGATCAATCCTTCTCTGGCAAAAGCCATGGCATTGGTCTTGAGCAAATGATAAACTGTTGTATTTTTATAAAGCGCCCATTCAAGTTTATTTTCTTTCTCCAGGGATGCCAACTTTTTAGATGCTTTTTTAAGTGCAAGGGTGACCATTTGATATAGGTCTTCTTTATTGGGCGTGTTGATATTATCAATGAATTTGAAACTGCTGTCCTTTTCAAGTGCTTCAAGCAAAACAAATTTCTCAGGTTTCACAAGTGGCATTTTATCCTGAACAAGGTCATCGTTGAAAACTTCTGCATGCAGGGAATCCCACCATGCTGTGAAACATGTTGGACCTGTTTCTTTAGCATCATTCATCAAGTTCCATGATGCTACCAATGAAAGGTATTTTTCTTCATCAGCAGACAGCTGTTCTTTGATGGTATACTTGAGCAGAATGGGACGGGCATCTTCGGCAAAAACATTGTAGTTGTTGTTTTGAAGGGATTGCATATCCTGTGCTGTAATATTATTCATTGAAGCCAACTTCCTGTTGATGGTAATGGCCCGGTATACTTCATAACTTCCCGGCATGAAATATGGATAACTGGAATCAGCGGCCCTTTGGTTGGCACTGCTGAGATACCCTTCAGAAGGGTTGTATTGATGAGGATTCTCTTCATGGGGAATGTATCCCTTCCACATATAGCTGCTATCGGTTCCTGGCATCACAAAAAGCCCCTGGTCTTTCCAACGCAAAGGAAAACTGCCTTGCTGCCAAAGTGCTATATCACCTGACTTGGAAGCAAAAATCATGTTCTGACCTGGTACATTAAAATGACCTATTGCTTCCAAATAATCTGTGTAATTGGATGCGCGGTTGAGCAACAACCACATTTTTAGAATGTTGGATGTATCATGGGCAACCCATTTAAGCGCATATGCTTTTTCTGCAGTAAGATCTGTTTTGAAACTTTTATCGTACATCACAGGGCCAAATACGGTATAAGCAACTGTATCCTCAACTGTTTTCGCATTCTTGATTCTGATTTCTTCTATTCGTCGGGTTGCCGGTTTCCAGGAGCTATCAAACCAGTATTCCTTTTTATCAGTGTCGCGGAATTGAATTTCATAGTAATCTTTAACATCCCGACCGGCATTGGTAAAACCAAAAGATATACTGTCATTGAAACCAATCACAACGCCGGGAAGGCCTGGAAAAGAAACTCCATATGAATTGAATTCTGGTGTTTTTATCTGTATCTCAAACCATATTGAGGGAAAGGTTAGACCCAAATGTGGATCATTGCTGAGAATAGGTTTACCACTCAGGGTCTTGTTTCCGGATACTGCCCAACTGTTGCTGCCATTGGATGGATTGGGCTTGAAATCTTCTACAAACTGAATGGTATCTTTTCTTTTGAAATAAAGAGAGTCTGCAGAAGCAGGAGGATTGAGCGCTGCAAGGGGTTTGTTGTAAACAGTACCTTTTGCAATAACTGGATACAGT
>CALPWM020000266.1 GCA_943327275.2 Chitinophaga pinensis | reverse complement strand
TCCCACATCAGCTGAAAAACATGTTCTTTCATGGCTGCTGCTGAAGCAAAATCTTTGGGGTCTATGGCAGGTAGAAAATGCATGCTGGCCTTGCCTGGCCAAAAAAAGAAGTTTTTGTTGTGCGGAAGCATCTCTCTTGTTCCCCTGATGATGCAGGGAATGACTTTTTTTCCGGTGTCGAATGAAAGCCTGAAGGCACCGTCGTGAAAGGTTTTGAGTGGATTTTCGGTCTTGTTTCTTGTTCCCTCCGGGTAAATACACATGTGCATCCCTTGCTCAAGCACTGATTTCATGGCCATATAACTTTCCCTTCTGCTGGCATCGCTTTTCCGGTCAAGCAAAACAGATCCTCTTTTATAAATGATGCCAAAAACAGGAACTTTGGCCATTTCAATTTTGGCAATGGTTTTGTTGGCTCCTGGAATGCCAGGGCTGGTCAATGGTACATCCATGAGGGAGTTGTGGTTGCATACCACAATATAATTATCTCCTTTTTTGAAGTTTTTTCTGCCCCTGATGGTAAGTCGCACACCGCTCAGTGTAAAGAAAATATCCATCCAAATTCTGCAAATCCGGATAAGAGCAGCCGTGCTTTTGGGCTCAGCAAACATCCCGCTGATCCATATCGCTGGCATGAAAAACAACATCGATACTATAAAAACAATTCCGCCCCAAACCGTAAACAACCTGCCCAATATATTTTTAATCATCTTGTTATGCTTTAATCATCCAATCAATAGGGTCAATGCCACTTTGCATGAGGTATTCATTGGCCTTCGAAAAATGCTTACAACCATAAAAACCTTTGTCCGCAGCAAATGGTGAGGGGTGCATGGCCTTGAGTACCAGGTGCTTTGATTCATCAATATGCGCTCCCTTTTCCTTCGCAAAGTTACCCCAAAGCATGAAAACCAGGTTTTTCTTTTGGGTATTAAGGAGATTAATGACCGCATCTGTAAAAAACTGCCATCCTATTCCTGAATGGCTGTTGGGATTGTTGGCCCTTACTGTCAGGCTAGCATTGAGCAATAGAACACCCTGTTTGGCCCATTGGGTAAGATCACCGTAAAGGCGCGGCATTTTGATGCCAAGGTCTGATTCAATTTCCTTGTAAATATTGATCAGCGAGGGTGGAGGCTTGATGCCTTTTTGAACAGAAAAGCTCAGGCCATGCGCCTGATTGGCCCCGTGGTAAGGATCCTGGCCGATGATAACCACTTTTACATCCTTGAGGTCTGTGGTATTGAAAGCATTAAAAATAAGTGGTCCTGGAGGGTAAATGACTTGTTTGCTCTCGATTTCAATCTTTAGCAGGTCTGCTATACCAAGGAAATAATCTTTTTTGAACTCGTTTGAAAGGGCTTTTTTCCAGCCTGTTGAAATTTTTACATCCATTGTTCACATCACTCTTTGTCTGCAAGCTAAAAAAAATTATCTTTGCACTCCTTAAAGATATCCAGGTCCCGTAGCTCAGTTGGATAGAGCGGCAGCCTTCTAAGCTGTAGGTCATTGGTTCGAATCCAATCGGGATCACAACTCTTTCTCTGATACAACTCCCAGTGCTATATCATTTATCGTGTTTTCTGGATCGAAATGGTATAATATTTTATTAGAACTGTAATGCTTTGGAGTGCCATCGGCCATAATCAACAAGCCCCTGTACCAAGCTTGACGTGTAATATCCAATAACATTTCCAGGGTTAGGTATTATATTCTTTTGATAGTCATTGTTTAGCTGTCTCATGAAAGCTTCACCTTCAACACTTGAAGTAAAATACCGTGTACCTCCTTTATAATCGACTTTATAAGATGTTACATAAACCTGTTTAGCCATGTCCTGTATTACCGGGGTTGGTAAACTAATTGGTTGTACAATAGACTTTACATTGTTTGAAGCATATGTATTCATTGTTAAAGCATCTTCAATCAATTTATTTTGGAATTGAACATGCTCAGGAGCTACATCAAATAGTCTTTGTGCTTCTGCATTTAACCCTAATCCAATTGAAAGGAAAAAGGTGAGAATGATGGATATTATTAAACTTTTCATGATTTGGATATTGAATGTTTACCAAGCTTTAACGGCGGATATCTTATTTTATTTTGTCAGGCCTATTTATATATTTAAAATTAATATGTGTATTATTTGTTGATAAATATACAATAAAATGTGTATTATTTGTGGATAAAGATAATTGTTTCAGAATTTAACTTTCGTTTAGTATTTGGCCTTAGAATAAAATGGGTTTGTAGAAATACGATACTTCAAATGGTTTAAAAATATCCAATTGATTGATATACAGACAATTAAACATAAATGGATTTTATAACTCATTTCAATCCATTTTTCATGGCCAGTGAAATGGAAAAATGTTTCATCAACAAGTGTAATTAATTTCTGAATTGATGAAAAACTTACTAAAATAATTATTTAAGTATATTAAATTATGATAATAACTAATGTGTAATAAATTTAAAATCAATTAATTAAAAAAGTTATTTCCTATTAATAAAAAGACCAAAAAATAAACCAATTTGGTTAACCTTAATGGGTTTCTAAAGGCTAGTTTTCATAATATTGATTTTCTTGATTTATAATATGACTAGAAAATTTAACCAATTAGAATATGACCAAAATATTGAAACGCTGGTTAAATGGGATAGAAATACAAGTAGTCCATTAGCAAATACAAGAACGCCAAGGGTAGCAGTTGGGTACATAGAACATATATTTTTGGGCGATAATATTACCAAGGAAGTTTATCTCTCTGTATATGGTTGTGGTGGAGATGGTTCCCAGGTGTCTGGTAGTTACAAAATCCAAATGACAAATACTGGAGAGTGTATTGTTTATCAAGGAAGTATTAATCCTGAGCAATGGGATCTTTTGATTGCCGCAAATCAAGAAAATAACATTAGCATTAAGCTCAGAAACGAAGAATTGACAAATTTTAATTCAATTGGCAATGAATTGTCCAGATACTTAATTCATCAACCTGAAATTCTAGGTGATGATGCTTGTTGCAGTATGTTGCCAGGAGATAAAGTTATTTCAGGTTCTGATGAACTAATCACATCGGATAATTTTGATACCTCATATCTGACGGTATTAAACAAGATTGACTGGCCATTTTGACCAATTTGCAATAGTCAAAATTTCAACTTTACATCGTTTATTTTGGTTTTCCACACCCCTGTGGATACCTGTAATTAATTCAAAAGTTCCTAGCATTTTTCTGTATTATTGCCCTCCTAAAATGTTAAACTATGATTAAAGGCTTTCTTTTATCCTTTCTGTTGGTGCTAGGATGCAGTCTCTCCTCCTTTGCCCAGCAAAAAGAAATTTCAGGTACGGTTTCCAGCGAAGATGGTACGACGCTTGCAGGAGCAACCGTCACAGTCAAAGGTTCCAAAATTGCTACAAGTACTGGCGCAAACGGATCATTTAAGTTATCTGTCCCAGGAAAATCAGATATTATTGTAGCGAGTTTCACCAATTACGTTTCAAAGGAGATTGCTGTTGGCAATCTTTCCACTTTTAATATCATTTTGAAGCCTGCAGCTGCAGAACTTGAAAATGTAGTGGTAACAGTTCTCGGTTTTCAAGAAAGGGCAGACAAATTCGGTACAGCCAGTTCAAAAATTGGTGCCCCGGAAGTTGTTCGTTCAGGTGAAACAGGATTGTTGCAGG
>CALPWM020000265.1 GCA_943327275.2 Chitinophaga pinensis | reverse complement strand
TGGTTGGTATCAATGGTTGGATTCCTGAATCCTTTTTTTGAAAACGAGTAGGTGTCGGGAAGCTTTCCGATCCTTGGAGTAAGCCGCCGTTCAGTTTTCAACATGTCCAGTGCTTTGCCTTTGAAGAACTCCGACATCAAGATAGATGAAGTCAGTACCATAAAGGGATAGTTGTCTGCTGCTGCATCCCAGGCATTCCAAAAATCTTTTGAATCATTGATGTTTCTTGGAATCAGTCCGGTTGTTGTGTCAGCATATTTCATCCATGCATTCACATAGGCAATGCAACGGTTGAAGCCCTGGTTCACGAGTTTACCATTCTCAACTGCCTGCCTGAAATCGGGATCCGTGGTTTGAGATTGGATTGCCGTGCAAGAGATCAAGAGCAGTAGTGCAAAAAATAATTTCATCTTTTTGTCATTGGGTTTCAAAACATAAAGCAGGCAGACCATTGAAGTTACCCAATAAGTTTATGATCCGTATGCAGTGGCACTGAACTATTTTCAATAAATTGTTGTCCAATTAAACATCTTTCTGCCAGGTGCAGAGGATATAATTTTGAACGCATGACAGAACAACGGAGTGAACAACCAATGATTACCTGGGGCATAATTGGTTGCGGAAATGTAACCGAACTGAAAAGTGGCCCGGCATTCAACAAGGTTACCCATTCAACCTTGCACGCGGTGATGCGCAGGGATGCAGCCAAGGCAGCAGATTATGCGTCACGCCACAAGGTGCCTTTCTGGTACAGTGATGCAGAACAGTTGATCAATGATCCCGCCATCAATGCTGTTTATATTGCGACCCCTCCAAAGTTTCATGAGGAGTATGCAATTGCTGCGATGGAGAAAGGTAAAGCGGTGTACGTGGAAAAGCCAGTTGCCGTTTCAGTGGCTGCTTGCAAAAGAATGGCCGATGCAGTTAAGGCCAACGATGGAAAGCTGGTGGTGGCCCACTACCGCAGAGGCCTACCCATGTTTTTAAAAATAAAGGAATTGGTTGAAACGGGTGCGGTGGGTAAAATAAAAAACATCCGCTTGACCATGTTCCAAACACATCGGCCAGACATCGTTGCTGATACAGGCTTCAACTGGCGTGTAGATCCTGCCTATGCAGGCGCTGGTTATTTTTATGATCTGGCCCCACACCAGCTCGACATCATCCAGTTTATTTTTGGTGAAGCCGTTCGCAAGTCAGGTGCTGCTGCACATCAAACCAATTTCTATGCAGCCGAGGATGCCGTGTCTGGTATTATGGAGCTTCATAACAATATCTTGTTCCAGGGAGACTGGAATTTCTCGATGCCTGAAATCATGAAGGAGGACAGTTGCCTGATCATTGGAGAAAAAGGCTACCTTAAGTTTCCATTTTTTGGAACGGAACTGAGGATCGTGACAGAGGCTGGCGCTGACCTGATTTCCTTTGAGCATCCGCAAAATATTCAGCATCCCATGATCAGCAAGGTGGTTGAATATTTTCTCGGACGATCATCCAACCCTTGTTCCATCGAAGAAGCCATGAAAAGCATGGAAGTGATGGAGTCATTTGCTTATGGAAACTAACCATTGATACACATCAACAACATACCAAAGACCATGTCAAAAAAAATTACACCTGTACGCATTTTCATCACCCTGTTGCTGATCATTGCCGGACTCTCTTACACATTGCCTCGCTATGGTTTCAGTGAAAATGTAAACCTGAAAGACAGCCTTACGGAAGCTCAAAAAAGGCTTCCCGAAAATGCATTAAAGGGTTTAAATATTGCGTATGGCTTGCAGGTGCAATTGATGGCCACTGAACCCATGTTGCAAAATCCCACCAACATTGATGTGGATGAAAGGGGAAGAATTTGGGTGACCGAAGCCTATAATTATCGCCCCAACCTCAATGGCAATCCAACTACGCCCAAGGGTGATCGCATCATGATCCTGGAAGACAGGAATGGTGATGCACGCATTGATACGGCAAAACTTTTCTACCAGGGCCCAGAGCTGAATGCGCCGCTGGGCATTGCAGTGTTGGGAAAGCGTGTGATTGTTGCGCAAAGTCCTTACGTATGGAACTTTTATGACGACAATGGGGATGATAAGGCTGACAGAAAGGAAATCATGTTTCAGGGCATTGAAGGCGAACAGCATGACCATGGCATGCATACCTTCACATTTGGTGCAGACGGAAAACTCTATTTCAATTTTGGCAACAATGGTAAAACATTAAAAGACAGCAGGGGCAATACGGTCCTTGATCAGGATGGTGATGAGATCGGTCCGAAAAAATACAAGCAGGGAATGGTGTTCCGTTGTGATCCTGATGGATCCAATGTGGAATGCCTGGGCGATAATTTCAGGAATCCTTATGAAGTGGCGGTAGACAGCTATGGCACCATGTGGCAGAGCGACAATGATGATGACGGCAACAAGGGAACACGCATCAACTATGTGATGCCTTATGGCAACTTTGGTTATACCGATGAAATGACGGGTGCAGGATGGAATACCACCCGTACGAACATGGAAGACTCGATTCCATTGCGACACTGGCATTTGAATGACCCAGGGTCTATTCCGAATGTATTGCAAACTGGTGCAGGATCACCGACAGGATTGCTGGTGTATGAAGGGAAACTCTTGCCCGAAGCTTTTCAGCACCAGCTCATCCATGCTGATGCCGGACCCAATGTAGTCAGGGCTTATAGCATCAGCAACCAGGGTGCGGGATATGGTGCAAGCATTGTCAATATCATCAAGGGAGAAAACGACCGCTGGTTCAGGCCTGCAGATGTTTGTGTTGCACCTGATGGCTCATTGATTGTAGCAGACTGGTATGATCCTGGCGTTGGTGGCCATCAGGCTGGAGACCAGACCAGGGGCCGCATCTATCGGGTGGCTCCTGCCAATGCTGCTGCCTATTCAATGCCTGCCCTTGATTTTTCCACTGTCGAAGGTGCGGTGCAAGCATTGCAAAATCCAAACCTTGTGGTCCGTTATCATGCCTACAACAGCCTTCAGCAGTTGGTTAAAAAATCAGTGGGTCCTTTGGAAAACCTTTGGCAATCCGATGCAGATCCTGCCATGCGGGCAAGGGCATTTTGGAGCCTGGTAAAAATGCCAGCTGTTAAAGCAGACAAGTACATCAAACAGGCCCTTAAAGAAAAAAATCCACAGCTCAGGATCTTGGCCATCAGGGCAAGCGTACAGCTCAAAGGCAATACCAATGCCGTTTTGAACGCGCTGAAGCTTGATCCTGACCCTCAGGTAAGAAGGGAATGCATCATTGCCCTTCACCATGACAAAAGTCCTGAAGCAGCAGGCATATGGGCTGAGCTTGCAACACAGTATGACGGGAAAGACCGTTGGTATCTTGAGGCCTTGGGCGTGGGTGCCGATGGGCAATGGGACGCATTTTTCAATGCCTATCTGCAAGCCGTAAAAGATCCCTTGAAAGATGCTGCCGGAAAAGACATTGTCTGGAGATCCAGAACAGATAAAGCCTTGCCTTATCTTGAACAGCTTGCTTCAAATGCCAGCCTTCCACTCAATACAAGGCTGCGGTATTTTCGGGCATTTGATTTCAACAACAGTCCTGCCAAAACAGCCACATTGTTGAACATCATCAAAAGCAATGCTGCCAATGATATTGCCATCGACAAGTTGGCCCTCTCTTCCTTAAATCCTACTTCCATAAAGGCAAAT
>CALPWM020000264.1 GCA_943327275.2 Chitinophaga pinensis | reverse complement strand
TTCTCCAGGCTAGAGGATAGGAATATACCCGATGTGATAAAAAACAAAGGCATCCGGAACCCAAATAAAAATACATTCATATAGCCAATCATCGGGAATCGTTCAAAATTCAAACCTGCATTCATTAGCATTTCGTAAGCGTGGCGATAGGTCACTAGTATGATGCTGATACCCCTGTCGTAGTCTATCCAAGACTGTCGTTTATTGTCGAGGAGTGCTGTGTATGCTGCAGATAGTTTCATTGCCCCCAAACATATCCAACTGTTGATGAGTTTTTATTCATTTTAATCAGTGGAGATGATGATGTTGGTCATTGCCTTGTTCTATGTGATGCCAGGTCATAAGTCCAAAAAGAAATGACCGATGTCGATTGTTTGTTATCTTTAATTGGAGATAAAGGTGATGAAATCAGACCCAGTTTTAGAATACATGCATTATCCCAATAGGTTGACTGCGGTTGAAGGTGGATTGATGCTTTATGTGCCCATTTCGGAAATGGTAAAGCCGACGTATGAGCATCTGCTCAAGCTGGATGCCAATACTCCTTTTCCATTTTGGGCAAAGATTTGGTCATCATCGAAAACATTGAGTGGATTCCTGACACTTGAGCCGCATTGGATTAAAGGCAAAAATGTACTCGAAATAGGGGCAGGAGTGGGCCTTCCATCGTTTGCCATTGCGCATCTTGCCAGGGAAGTTATTGTTACGGACCATGCACCCGAAGCGGTGGCGTTGATCAACAAAAATATCACCCATTTGTGCATCAACAACATGAAATCCATGTGTTTGGATTGGAATGATTTTCCTGATACAGTCAGCGCAGATACCATACTGTTGAGTGATGTCAATTATGCTCCAGATTCATTTGGTCCGCTGTTGACATTGATCGCAAAATTAATGGAGGGAGGTGCTGTGATTATCATCGCTACTCCTGAAAGAATCATGGCAGCACCTTTCGTTGAGGCGCTTCAGCCGTTTATCCAACGCAGTTTTCTTCATGCCGTTGAAGAGATGGAAAGCATATCAGAGATACGCATGTTATTATTGTGGAAGTAGCGGTACTTCAGCTTTCAGATATTGTATCCATTCTCTAAAATCAACAGGATGCTCTTTTATTCTCTGCCGAGCGTCACGAGCTTACTTTCCTCTTTTTCTCCATTTGTTTTGTTCAGGGTTAAGGAGAATGATATGCTTGACTGCTTTTGAAGCGGTACAGTGAATTCAAAAGGGTATTGTTTGTCTTCCAGCTGGAACGTCTTTCCATCTGCATTTTTGTATTGAAGGATTGCAGTTTTGACTTTGTTGTCATCGTCTTCGAGGTATACATAAAGGCGCTTGTCGTAATTGCCCAGGTGCAACAGCATGGCTTTGGCATTACCCTGTGGAAGATGAATATAGTCTGTAGTATTACTCGTTTTTGCGCTTAACAATTGTTGCTGAAAACCACTCTGCATCTTAACGCCATTTAATCTGACAGCTGTTATGCCATTCGCAGCAATCTCAACAGATAATTGTTTGGTCAATTGAGGAACCCTTGTCCATTTGTTATTTTTCCAAATATCCATGGATGCTGAAGAAGATAATTTAGCCAGTGAATCGTTCAGTGTAAATAAACTTTTAATGTTTTGTTTGGATTGATTGGTGAATGCAATAAACAATGTGTCCGATTTTCTTGCGGTTACGTAGTTGAGTTCTATGTTCTCGGTTTGAAGCAAATTTCCGGGCATCCATAGTCTTACATTATTGGCGGAATAGAATTTGCCAGTGCGAGCGCCATACATTTTACTTTGCAGGTAAGCATATCCCTCGATATATTCAGCAGGAAAATCAATGGCTCCCTTGCTGCGGATAAATGCATCTGATACCAGGTAATCCAATAGCATGGAAGCCATGGGTAAAATATGGTTGTAGTGAAATGAGTTCACGCTTTGGTCCAGGTGTTTGTGAAAAGGGAAATCAACATTTTCGTATGCAGTTGTTCTTTCTGTATTGATATGATAACCTGGAAAGCTTTTGTAGCGTCCGATAACAGCAGCTTTGGCAACATCCAATAAATATCTATCATTGGCATAGTACCCCAAACGCAGCATCCAGGGTGCAAAATTGGCCATAAAGATTCCCCGATGACCTGTGGATGTGCCAGAAGATTCAGGCGTAAGTCCAGTTTCAGAAAGGCGCCAGGCAGGCACTTTTTCCTCTGGATAGTACATTTGCTTGTGTCCTTTAGCTTTGAGGTACCAGTAAAAAGGGGCCTTTCCATCCTTGTTTACGGTAACCAGGCTATCGGGTATGGCGGGTACCATCCAGATAAACTGGGTATAATTGCGGGCACCTTCAACTGCGGCATCCAAGAAAGATCTCTCTTTTGTGATCTCATACAGTTGCAACAATTCTATCCATCGGTTGGTATAGGCTGGCCAAAAGAAAAACCCACCTGCAAAAGGATCTGTAAAATCAGCTTGAGCGGTATTAACCCTTGTTTGGAGATAAGCTGAAGCTTTGACTACAGCCGTTTTTAAGTAAGCAGAATCGCCTGTTGTTCTGAACAAATGCATGGCGTTGATCCAGCTATTTCCTTTTTCTTCTACATCCAGATTCCTGGTTCTCGCATTTGCATATTCCTTTTCCATGAGTTGTAGAAAAAATGGATTTTGCTTTCCGAGTACGGTATAGAGTGCGCCCAATTCTGACATGGGTGCAACGGGTCCTTTCAATCTCCTTGACGGATTCTGAATTTTTTGTGTACTGTCAAGGCTGAAAAGAAATTTTTCTCTTGACAGCATGTATTCTATCTGCGGGTAAGCCCTTTTCTCAAACATATGTACATCGTCGCGTACAATGGCCAGTTCGAGCGGATTCAGGCTAGAGACGTTTTTGACTGCACCGGGCACATCCGTGGCATAAGCATATCCCTTTAAACTATCAACATACCAGGTATATTCTGACATGGAATAGTCTACGATATTATCCAGCGTCTTGTTGAGTGTACTGATGGCATTGCTGCGGTAGTCTTTAAAGCCAAACATTTTCCGGGCGATGGTTTCATATGTACGGTTGATGGTCTGGGGCTCCACCACCAAATGCAGTGTAAAACGAAACGGCTCACCTGCTTTCATTTTTGATTTGAATCCTCCGGGGATTGGCGCATATACGCTCGGTTGTATGTTCTTTTGGGCATTGATCAAGCTTATTCCAAATTGACTGTTTACCAATAGAGGTAAGGGTTGAAAAGGAATAGCGTCTGGTGAGGCCATTACACCAATCGTATTCTTGCCATCAAAAACCATAGTGGTTGGTAGTGTTGCCATGAAAGCTGGAGTGAGAAAAGCTTTTTCCGGAATCCTTTTTTCTTGCCAGATCAATGGCTGCCAAATACCCATTGCTTTTTCCTCTGTTAATGAAGGGGCGCCAGTATATCCCACACTGAAATAACCTGGCACCAATGGTTGTAACTCATATTGTAAAATGGGGTAGGGCTTTGCTTTATTTAGTACATAGGCTTTTAAAATGAATTTTGTATTTACAGGAAAGTCAAAGAAAGTAGTGTCACCTGCTTGTCGAAGTCCGTTTGCTTTCAAGCTTGTCGACTCACCCACATTGTGTATGGCACCAGTCCGTTTCTCAGCAGCCTTTCTTAAAATTCGATCATCAAACCCGTCTCCGGCGGTTTCTTTTCCGATGGTTTTTTGTACAAAATCT
>CALPWM020000263.1 GCA_943327275.2 Chitinophaga pinensis | reverse complement strand
CTCTCAACAGAAGCGGGCAACTAGCATTGACTCCTGCTGGCTTTTTTACGAAACATTTCATCATTGATTGATCAGAACATTTCCTCTTCACATCCAATGGGAGCACCGGGAGGTGCAACGGCGTGGATGGTAGGCTTTGCTTTTTCCGGGGATTTAAACCGATCAATGGCCAAGCCGAGGTGGGCCTTGTACAATGGATTATTGGCTGTTTTTACGCTTACTTCAAGCCATGATTTGAGTTCGGACAAAACCTGGCCAACCCTTGCCTTGGCAGGAAAAGAAAGCTGCTCATCAACACTTGCAGCCAGCAAGTAAGTCAGTACCAATTGTTCTGTTTGAAACTGAATAGCTTTTTCAACACCTGCTTTCCTTGTTGCCCTGAAACTTGCGTCCATCAAGGCATTGGTCATGTCACCCAATCCATATTGCCCAAGCAGTTCATGTTGCACCAATCGGTTGATGCGCTCAGGATTAAAAAGAAATGAAAGGGGAAGATCCGCAGCTGCTTCTGCAGGAGCAAGTTGATCAAATGATAATCCTGTTTTCTTTTTAAACAGTTCCTTGGTAAATTCATATCCTGCTGGTCTTGGAGGGATCAATGCAGCAATGGATTCAGGAATACTGAGGAATGAGGGATCCAGGCATTTTAAGATGGATACCATTGCCTTTGTTTGAACTTCTCTTGACAATGGAGCGGTGGCCGACTGTCCATCACCTTTCAAAGCATAGTTGTAATGCATACCACCAATCAGTTTGGTGGCTGCCTCTACCTGATATCGGTGGTGAAAATATACGGGAACCAACACATCTTCCAGCATGGCCAAGGGCATGCCATTCCTGATGGAATTGATGCCAAATTGTTTCAAAGCTACAGCGCGCATCTTGATCATTTCCTCGAGTTCAGCAATGGGTTCATTGCCATTGTCCCATAAATGTGCGTCAGGATGCAATCCACCCGGAGCCCTGGCATCTCTGTCGCTGATGAATTTCAGGCCCTTTGCGTAAGCATCGGTCAGTATCTTATCCAAATCAGCTGCTTCATTTTTACTATTGCTTAAATCTGCATAGCCCCATGCAATGGAAACTTTATCCCACTCACCTATCTTCAGATCATAGGCATTGGAGAAGTCAAATTCACCTTTTTTATTCAGCCTTATCAAAGGATGCGGATAATCCATCACACTTGAACGATCCACACTGCTTGCAGCATAGTTATGCATCAATCCAAGGGTGTGGCCGATTTCATGGGCAGACAATTGCTCCAAACGATCCAAAGACATTTTAAGAATGGGATCATCTTTCATGTCTTTTTTACCAAAGGGAGAAAGCAGACCTTGAGCAATCATATAGTCCTGCCGAACACGCAGCGATCCCAGGGATACCTGTCCCTTGATGATTTCTCCGGTTCTTGGATCAACCACACTGGCACCATAACTCCAACCCCTGGTGGAACGATGAACCCAATTGATCATGTTGTAACGAATGTCCATCGGGTCGCAACTGTCGGGGAGCATTTTTACGATAAATGCATCTTTGTATCCTGCTGCCTCAAATGCCTGGTTCCACCAATTACCTCCTTTTAAGAGTGCAGTCCTGATGGGCTCTGGCGTTCCGTTATCGAGGTAATACACAATGGGTTTTACAGGTTCGCTGATTTTGGCAGAAGGATCCTTCTTGCTCAAGCGGTGACGGTTGATCACATATTTCTCAATATGCGTTGAAACCGGAGAGCTGTAATCGTAATAGGATGAATTGTTGAAACTGGATCTTGGATCAAATTTTCTGGGTGTATAGTTGCCATCAGGAAGTTGTACAAATGAATGGTGCATGCGCAGTGTAATGGCCTCTGGAGATGGTACTACAGGCTGGATGAAATTTCCACTCACCCCATCAGCACTGACCAAAGTAATGGTGGCTTCCAGCTCAGTATTGTAGGGGAAGTTTTTGCATGAAGGAAAATAAAGGGCAGACCGGTTGCGATCAAGGCTGTAATTCCCTTGTTGCATTTTTCTGATCCTGTTGGCAGCCTGCATGGCATCCCTGGTAAGAAATTCAGTTGCATCCACCAAGACTGCATCACTGGATTCCGCTTCAATGGTAAATGCCCAAAGCGTTGATTTTGCAAAGGCTAGGTCAACAGCCTCTTTCTCCTTGGCTGATTCTGACAATGCCCTGTAACCATAATTGGGCTCAACCATCAAAATCTTTTTACCAATGCGAGAAAACTTTACGATCCTTCCTCCGCCCATCAATCCCCTGTCTAACCCAATATCATTGGATCCAAGGCCGGATGGCAAAGACATGGCATATAACAATTCGGTATCCAACTTATTGAGCTCAAGCCAAATTTTACCATTCTGATCATCTTTGTAAAAAGGGAAAAAACCTTCATGCTTGGAAAATCCCTTTGTCTTTTCAACAATGGAGGGAAGCGACTGACCTTCACTTTCCATCCTGTCTTGGGCCTTCTTTATCTGGGATGTGGCGTTAAAAAACAATGCCTGAAGCAAGAAAAACAAAAATAACTTTCTCATTAATAGTCGATTAGTCAGTCAAATTACAAAAAATGTTTGTTTTCTTTGTGCATTATCATGAAGATCGAATTCTGGAGCATAGGAAAACAGCACGACCCATCGATCAAGGATGCCATTGAAGATTATAGTGCAAGAATTAAAAAATACGCACCCATCCAATGGGAGATTCTTCCTGTTCCTAAAAATGCAGGGATGCTCAGTGAAAACGACCTGAAAAGGCTGGAAGGTAAAATGATTCTTGAATGGCTCGACAAGGATACCGTTTTGATTGCACTGGATGAATATGGAAAGGAAATGGGATCAGTTGATCTGGCTGATTTCATTGTAAAAAAGGGAAACATGGGATCAAAAAAACTCGTGTTCCTTATTGGGGGTGCATTCGGGCTGGATGAGGCTGTATTGAAAAGGGCAGACCACAAATGGTCGCTTTCAAAACTCACCTTCCCACACCAAATCGTCAGGCTTTTGCTGGCAGAACAGATTTATCGGGCTTATACCATCATTAAAAACGAAAAGTATCACCATAGGTGATCAACATTGAACCATGAGCATAACATTCCTTGTCATCATCATAACTTCCGCAGTTTCAATCCTGGCCTTCAACCGTGAAAAAATGAAGGAGGACCTGCTTTTTTGGCCTTATTATATCAATCGAGAAGGACAGTATTACCGGTTCATCACCAACGGTGTCTTGCATGCTGATGCCATGCACTTAATTTTTAATATGGTTTCATTCTACTCCTTTGGCATGGCACTTGAAAACTACCTTTTCAAGGCTTTGTTCGGAGAACTGTCAAGGGCCATGCTGGCAATACTCTATGTAACTGCGATCATTTTTGCAGTGATTCCTGACTATATCAAATACAAAAATAAATCCTACTACCGTTCATTGGGCGCATCAGGTGCCGTTTCAGCCATCGTTTTTGCAGCCATCACCATTCAGCCCAACATGCCCATACAATTCTTCTTCATCCCATTTAAAATCCCGGGATTTGTATTTGGCATCTGCTTTTTGATCCTTTCGGCCAGTCTGGCAAAGAAAGGTGGAGGCAATATTGGACACAGTGCTCATTTTTGGGGAAGCATGTACGGCATTGTTTTTACTTACCTGGCAGCAAAATTGATCAGTGGGGTTGATCTTGCCGTCTATTTTTATACCTCAATTGTCAAATGAATGAATTAAAGCAATTG
>CALPWM020000262.1 GCA_943327275.2 Chitinophaga pinensis | reverse complement strand
AATCACCAGACCTCGTGTTCTTGTTTTCAAACAAAAGGGTCAGTGGTGCGCCAGTTGTTCTACCATTGAAAACACCGCTTTTGAACAATGGAAGGTCTTCTTCCTGTCGGGGTGTGGTGCCTTTTTGAGTTCCCCCTTTTCGTCTTTCTGTATCAACAATAAAATCCTCAACAGCAAGTGGCATTCCTGCAGGACATCCATCAATGACTACACCGACACTTTCACCATGTGATTCGCCGAAAATATTGACTGAAAATAATTTACCAAAATGATTCATTGGAACTGTTTAAACCGTTTGCAATGTAATGGAAGTACCCAAGGCTTTCAAATGTTCATAAAAATCAGGATAGGATTTGTTGATGGCATTTGCCTCTTCGATAAGCACCTCCCCATCCGCACCCAATGCGGCAACAGCTGCTGCCATGGCAATCCTGTGGTCATGGTGAGAATGGACCCTTGCACCTGTAAGATGACGATTTCCATGAACAATCATCAAATCCCCATCGAGGTCAATCTGTACACCCATTTTACCAAAAACATCCTGAAGGGTCAATGCCCTGTTGCTTTCCTTATGGGTCAACCGCAGGGCTCCTTTGATGACTGTATTTCCAGAACAATATGCAGCAAGGGCAACCAGCGGAGGAAAAAGGTCAGGACATTCTGTGGCATCAAAATGAAATGCTTGTAAATCAGCAGGGGCGACATGGTATACACCGTCATCAAAACTAAGCTTTGCCCCGGCATCCCTGATGGCTTCTAAAATCTTCATGTCTGCCTGAACAGAATTGGCCTTCATTCCTTGAATGTTGATTCCTCCTGCAATTGCACCTGCAACAAATAAAAATGCAGCGCCACTCCAATCTCCTTCAACACGATAACTGATCTCTCCGGTTGGCTGAACATGTTCAACTGCAGAGAAACTGAAAGTTTTGTAATCCTCTACCACTGGGACTTTCATGCCAAACGATTTCAACACGCCAAGCGTAAGATCAATGTAGGGCTTGCTTTTCAGGTCCATCACCGTTATGGTAACATTGCTTGCTCCAGCAGCAGCATAGGCCATCAACAAACCAGTGAGAAACTGGGAACTCAAACTACCATCCACTTCAATTGAAGTGGGATGCATGGGGCCTTTGATCACAAGCGGCAGCTTTCCTTGATTCGATTGGATGGAGATGCCAAGCTGAGGAAAAATATCATCAAAAAAATGCATGGGTCTGCTCAAGAGTGAACCTGTGCCACTGATCTTCAATTCCCTTGCACTCAGCGCTGCAATGGGCGTAAACATCCTGATGCCCAAACCACTTTCACCACAGTTGATTTCATCAAAAAATGGATGAACACCATTGCTCTTGATGATTATGGTGTTATCCTGCTCATCTACCTCAGCTCCTAATTTAGAAATGACATCCAATGCGGCCAGGTCATCATTGCTTTTCCCGGGATCAATGATGTGGGTGACACCCTGGTGAAGCAAAGCCGCAGCACAAGCCCGTTGCATGTCGCTCTTGGAACGTGGTGCACGTATGGCTCCTGAGATACGCGATGGATGAACGATTGCAATCATTTTTTCTTTTTGTTTGTTTCATTGTACGCCGCGAGATGCGTTTTGAGTGCGTCTACATCAATATCATTGATTACTCCCTTGCCTACTCTTTTCAACAAAATATAGCTCATGGTTTTGCTGATTCTTTTCTTGTCCATTTTGAGGACATTGAATACTTTTTCAACATCAAAAGCACCACGGGTTGGCAAACCAAAATTGATCAGTGTTTGTTCTACACGGGCGGCATCCTTGAACCCGAGGAGGTTTCCAGAAAGCCAAGCGGCAAAAACCATTCCTAAGGCAACAGCTTGGCCATGGGTTAACTCGTATTGTGTCTCCAGCGCATGACCCAGGGTATGTCCAAAATTCAACAATTTTCGCTCCCCTGCTTCAAACTCATCCCTTTTCACAACCCCCGCTTTTAGCTTGACATTGTTGAGAATGATTTCCTGCATCAACTTTTTGCTCTTCTTTACTTTTTCCAAATTGGAAGACTCCAGCAATTGAAAAGTCTTGGCATCCAGGATACAAGCATGCTTGATGATCTCTGCAAATCCATTCGACCATTCAGCATCAGGAAGTGTTTTCAAAAAAGACTGATCATAGTAAATGAAAGAGGGCTGGCGAATGATGCCCACCATATTTTTATACTGGCCAACATCAATCCCATTTTTTCCACCGATGGATGCATCCACCATTGCCAGCAATGATGTGGGCACAAAACCGAACTGGATACCCCGCATGAAAATGGAGGCTACATACCCTGTAAGATCCGTCACCACACCGCCTCCAACCCCAACAAGAATGGACTTCCTGTCTGCTTGAAAAGCGATGAGCTGTTCAATGATTGCATCCGCCGTTGGTTGTACCTTGTACTCCTCACCTGGCTTTAATGTGATCACATTCCAGTTTTTGAACTTGGATTGATGGGCGTCAAAAACATTGGCATCAGTAATGATGATTGCTTTTTTCCTGTCAACAACAGTGTCGAGCCGACTAAACAGTGCTTCAAAATAAAACTCAACCGAAGCGCTTGAAAAAGTAAATTTCTTCTTGTTCATCAAAATCAGTCATTCATGATTTTATTCTGCCTGTTGATGCTTTCCATGTGAATGGCATCCATATAACGGGTGATGAATTCATCACTCAAACCAACCTTGCCTGCTTTCAGCAATGCCTTCTCAAGCACTTCATTCCAACGGGTTGCCTGAAGAATGGTAACATTGTTGTTGCGTTTGTATTCTCCGATTTTTTCTGCAATAGACATCCTTTGTGAAATCAATTGCATCAATTCATCATCGATATGATTGATTTGCTCACGAAGCTTATCTAGTGCTGCATGGTAAGATTCAGATGGAACATCTTCTTTTCTCCAGCTGATGGCAGACAGCATTTCTGCAAGACGTTCTGGTGTGATTTGTTGTTTGGCATCACTCCATGCATTGTCAGGATCAATATGGCTTTCAATCATCAAACCATCAAAATCAAGGTCGATTGCCTTCTGGGCAGTTGCCTGCAAAATATCCCTGCGTCCGCAAATATGTGAAGGATCATTGATGATGGGCGTACCGGGCATCCGGCGCTTCATCTCGATGGCAAGATGCCACATGGGTGCGTTCCGGAATTCCGTATTTCCGTAGGAAGAAAATCCACGATGAATCAATCCAATTTGCTTTATGCCGGCCCTTGCAACGCGCTCAACAGCACCCTGCCAAAGCTCAAGATCAGGATTGATGGGATTCTTGATCAATACAGGTACATCAACACCGCGCAAAGCATCTGCTACTTCCTGAACACTAAAAGGGTTCACCGTTGTTCTTGCACCAATCCACAATACATCAACATCAAAAGTCAGGGCATCTTCAACTTGTTTCCCGGTTGCCACTTCAACAGTCGTCGGCAAGCCAGTAAGTTTTTTGGCCTTTTGAAGCCATGGCAACCCTTTGGCGCCAATGCCTTCAAACATGCCAGGCTTGGTACGGGGTTTCCAGATTCCTGCACGCAACATGTCTACCTTGCCGGTCTTTGCAAGACGTTCTGCGGTTTCAATTACTTGCTCTTCTGTTTCTGCACTACAGGGACCTGAAATGATCAGGGGTCTTTTGTTCCAAGCGGCCTGAACTGTTGATTGCTGGATTGTTTCAGTTGATTCCATTTTGTAAAATTAAGGATTAAATAAGGAAGGTTTATGTGTATT
>CALPWM020000261.1 GCA_943327275.2 Chitinophaga pinensis | reverse complement strand
CAATGTAATCACTTCTGTGATTGATCAGCAACCGAACATGGCAGTAGACACCCATGTGTTCAGGGTTTCAGCCCGGTTGGGATTGACCCGCGCTGCAAAAACACCTTTGGCGGCAGAAAAACAATTGATCAAAAATATTCCAAAGGAATTGGTGCACAAGGCCCACCACTGGCTGATCCTGCATGGCAGGTATACTTGCCTTGCCAGGAACCCAAAATGTGGTGAATGTGGATTGACGGCCATTTGCCTTTACCACAAGGCGAACAACAAAGGATAAGATTTTGTGATGTTTCCTCGGATGCCTATTGCATGGAAAACCGATTCAAGGCAGCATAAACCATGATGCGATCAGTTGAACTCCTTGAAGGACTGAACTTGATATTGTTGAGCACATCAAGACCTTCCCTCATCTGGACGTATTGCTCCATCATGGCCGGATTGTTTTCGATGAAAAATAAAAAGTGAGCACTCTCCTCAGAAGACATTTCGTTGTAAAGGTAACGTAACATAGATTCGGATATTAATGAGATCATAATCAGCCTTTTATCAATTATAAATGATTGAAAAAGGAATGTCGGATTTGATGGTCATCAACAGGATAGAAGAAGAATGGAGTGGTTGTCAGATCTTGATCTCAAAATCATCTGACCTTCCTAAAACGGAAATAAGTGGTTGATATTGCATCGGCCATCAACAGTTTTCACTACTAGTATTGCATCTCATTTTTCCTTGACGAGGAATACATCTTCATTGTCCCGCTTCATGAGATACTGCTCTCGGGCAACTTTTTCCATCCAGAGTGGATTGGTCTTGATCAGTTCGATATCTTTTTTCGTCTTTTCAATCTCATCCTTGTAGTATTGTTTGCTCTGCTTGAGCTCATTCAATTCAGCCCGGTATTGGAGGTGCAGGAATAGGTTGTTGTGATCGAAAAACAACATCCAAACCACAAACAAAATAGAGGCCAAAACAAACTTGTTTTTGAAAATGCGGAGGAGCTTCATAGATTTCATAAAATTAGGATATTTTTCTGGTCCTTCCTCCTCAGCACCTTGTGCCTTGCATTTCGTACCTTGCACCCAATGGAAAAATCAAATTTTGTAGACCAGATCAGGGTGTTTTGCAAAAGCGGACACGGTGGGGCGGGCAGCAAGCATTTCATGCGGACCAAATTCAACGCACAGGCCGGGCCTGATGGCGGTGATGGTGGAAGGGGTGGTCATATCATCCTCAGAGGCAACAAGCACTTGTGGACACTGCTTCACCTGCGTTACTATAAGAATGTTATTGCGGAGAACGGACAGGGCGGAAACAAGAACAACATGACTGGAAGGGATGGGCACGATATCATCATTGAAGTGCCTCTGGGTACAGTTGCCGTAGACGAAGAAACCGGCGACAAGGATGGTGAAATCCTTGAGGATGGTCAGGAATTCATATGGGTAAAAGGCGGAAGGGGCGGATTGGGCAACAAGAATTTTGCCACGGCCACCAACCAGGCACCGGAATATGCGCAGCCAGGGGAAGAAGGATTTGAGGGATGGAAAGTCCTTGAGCTGAAGGTGCTTGCTGATGTTGGACTGGTTGGATTTCCCAATGCAGGAAAATCAACCCTGTTATCCTCCATGACAGCTGCGAAGCCGAAAATTGCTGATTATGCCTTCACTACACTTACTCCACAATTGGGGATGGTGGAATACCGCGATGGAAAATCATTTTGCATTGCAGACCTGCCGGGTATCATTGAAGGCGCTGCTGAAGGGAAGGGTCTCGGACATCGCTTCCTTCGCCATATCGAGAGAAACCCTGTGTTGGTTTTTCTGATTCCTGCAGACAGCAAAGACCACAAGGCAGAGCTTGGCATCCTCCTGAATGAACTGGAACAATACAATCCGGAACTGCTGGACAAAAAATTCATCATTGCAGTAAGCAAAAATGATATGCTGGATGATGAACTGAGGGCAGCCATTTCAAAAGAACTTCCAACAGATATTCCGCATGTATTTATTTCTTCAGTCTCAGGTTCAGGACTGCTGGAACTGAAAGACATGCTTTGGAAAGAACTTCAGTAGAGGAGCAATGCATGAGCAGAGAGGAAAGCTAAACACCTAAACGACCAAGATGTCAGCGCTGAAAAAAGGCCTCCAACAACTTGCCATCCTCCTGCAACTGCTATGGGCCTTTTTGCCTGGAATCCTGTTCATCCTGTTTGCTCATATTTTTTTCTCCAGTTTTGTTCAGGGAAAAGACATCATCCTTACGGGCCTGAAATCAAGACAGACAGGGCTTTTCTTCATTATTGGCCTGCTTTTTTGGGTTTTGATTACCTGGTATACCTCCAGGCTCATTGCCTACAACCACGACAGACTGTTTCAGGTGGCCAGGAAAGGGCTCTATCACACCCCAAGGATCCTGGGTTTCGCATGTTTTACGGTAATCATCGTATCGTTGACAGTGCTCATGCCATCAGAAAGCAACAACCTGCAACAATGGATGATTGCCGGCCTCTCTGCCATTGGATATGCAGTACTTCACCCCTTGTTTGAAAAAATAAAAAACAAAAGCAACAGGAAAACACTCATCCTTTACAGAAAATGGCTTTGTCTGCTGTTTGTCATCATCATTGGAACAATGGTTCTGCTGAACACAGTCCTGGCATACATCTGCCTGCTGCCACTGCTGCAAGCGGGATATCTTTTTCTTGTCATCACCAGAAAGAAAATCAGTGAGAAAGGAACAAGACATAACCATATCAGCCAACAAGAATCCCTGATCCGCAAGAAATTGAATTATCATGATCTTGTTGTCTGGATTTTCACAGACAAGGAAGGAAAGAGAGATGAACTGAACAAGGAACTGATGATCCAGACAGAGAAAAACATTTTTCTCTGGTTCAACATCTTTTCTTTCACCGCCATGCTCATTTATTTTACTGCAGTGTTTTCCATTTCATTTTCTCGTTATATCACAGCACTGCCCATCATCCTGCTTTCTTTTGGTATCCTGTTGGGTGCGGGAAACATCATCACGCTCTTTTCCCTCAAGCAGAAAATAAATTTTCATTTTCTGGTATTGGTTGCCATCGTTATTGCGGGGCTATTCAATGAACCGCATTATGTCAACCTGTTACCATTGAAAGCGTCCAATCAATACAGTACAAGACCGAGCATCAGAGGGCATTTCAACAGATGGATTGAGGAAAGGTCATATCAACTGAAAGACAGTTCACTCAATCATTTTCCGGTTTATTTTGTAATGGCAGATGGAGGCGCATCAAGATCCGCCTACTGGACTGCATCTGTATTGGGGAAGATCCAAGAAGAAACTTCCGGCAATTTTTCAAAACAATTATTTTGTTTGTCTGGCACATCTGGTGGAAGCCTAGGTAACATTTCATTTTATGCAACATTGTTAGAGGGTTCAGCAACGAACACAAATAAAACAATACAAGACTATCTATCCAATGATTTCCTTAGTTTCCCATTGGTGCGATTGTTGGGGCCAGACATCATCCTGCCATTGGTTCCTTTTCACCTCCTGCACGACAGGGCAGCTGCTTTGGAAAAATCATTTCAATCAACAAAGAAAGAAAATGAAATTACACGGGTGATGAACATGCCTTTCTCTGCACTTCAACTGCAGCATAACAGCAATTATTCATTACCATTGGTTTTCATCAATTGTACCAGGATGCAGGATGGTGTGCCTGCCGTGGTGAGCAACATCAACATAGAAAAAAATATATTT
>CALPWM020000260.1 GCA_943327275.2 Chitinophaga pinensis | reverse complement strand
GCGTCAATAGCGCCTTTGGTTTTTCTGCTGATTTCCATGCTGAGGTACCAGCCCTTGAATGAAGGATGATGACCATATGTTGCCCAAACCTCTTCCACTACGAATTGGTTGGCTTCAATCTCGTGAGACATGTCATTGGTGTCCCAATAAATACCACTGTCATACAAGCCAAAATAAAATTGCATACCATGCTTGTCTGCGAGAGAGAGAAAGAGCTCTACAAGGTCAACAGGAGGTGCAAAACAATTGTATTTGTTGATCAGGTAGGCCGATGGATAAGTAAGAAATTTTCTGTACCCAGACCGGATCAGGATAACGGTGTTGATACCCGCCCGCTTCATGTATTCAAAGTCCTTGTCCCATTCCTTTTCACCCCAATTCTGGTGTGGAATATCGTGGCTTATTTCATCCAAAAATGTACCTGTGATCTGCATTTAGTTTTCCAGTTTATTCCACCAATATTTTTTCAACAACCAGCTGCTGACAAAGAAAAGCATGGCCCATATGGCAAGTTGTTGCTGATCCCGGATCATGAAATAAATGGGGATGACAACCTGCGCCATCTGCCATACCATTCCTACCAAGACATTGAAAACATCCCTTCCGAATGAATTGTTGGGAACAAAGCCAGGATCCTCTTGCATGACCATCTGCTTGATGGGTCCCCAAAAACCCCAGGGATTGGTTTTTTTATAAAAGTTTTTTACCTCTTCGATGTTCTCAAGTGGCATGAGATAGGTGCCCACAATAGAACCGATCATTGAAAACAACAACACCAGGGGGAAAAGATAAATGTCTGGGACAACGCCTTCAATACCTGCAAGATCCAACATGGGTTGCTTGAAAAACAGGATACAGGTGCTGATGATCAGGCCTTCCAGCATTCCGCCAAAATAGCCATATCCAGTGAATCTCCACCAAATCCATTTCAAAACGTTGGAGGCTGCATATCCCCCATACAATGCAGAGGTAATCCAAAGGGTAAGCGTATTCAAAGAAGCGGCATTGAATCCAAAAACTATACCAACCGCCACCAACAAAATCGATGACAATAAACTATAGCGGATCAGTTTTTCTGAAGATGCATTTGGATTGACGTATTTCTTGTAAATATCGTTGACGATATAGGCAGGAGCAGCATTGACCACGGCAGAAAAAGTGCCCATGAAGGCAGCCAATAACCCTGCGATCAACACACCCTTGAAACCGATTGGAACAAATTTATTGATGGCCAATGGCAGCACTTTTTCAAAATCAATATTGGCGCCCATTCCAACAATCTCAGGCATGAGGTAAACCAAACCCAAGACCGCAAAAGCAGCCACCATCAGGTAACGGGGCATGTACATCACCAGGATTGTACTCATGCTCATTTTAGACGCATCAGCAGCAGTGCGGGTACTGAGTACCCGTTGCATATCATAACTGGGAACAGGTCCAGCAAGCGAGGCAAAAACACCCTTGAACAACATCATCATGAACAGGGCACCAAACAAGCCAAAACCATCTCCGTCAATTTTATCGTTCACAAGAGGATAAGGAGTGGAAGACCAATCCAACCCAAGATCCATGCCAAACCAGAGGTTGCCCCAGCCTTTGGGAACAGCCTCAGCAATTTGTGCTGGCGAGACAGCGGTATAAGCAATATATCCAATCACAAAACAGCTGATCGTCATGATGAAAAACTGCAACACTTCTGTAGCCACAACACTGTACATGCCCCCTTTAACAGTATAAATCGTTGTGATACCACAAATCAACAGCGCATAGGATTGTTCATTGGAAACAAGGAAAGATCCAAGGTGAAATGAAAGATCATAAGGCAGGATTGAAGTACAAAACTTACCAATCCCTTCAAAGAAATAAGCCATAAAGCCAATCACACTTACCAATGCAAAAACCACAATGATGATGTATGAAAGCTTTGCCCCCCGGCCTTCTCCAAAACGGAAACTGATCCATTGCGCACCCGTCATGGCATTGCTTCTCCGCATCCAGGCGGCAAGAAATACAAACACAAAGACCTGGTTCCATACAGGCCATAGCCATGGAATCCAGGCACTTTTGAGGCCATATACGAACAAAATCATGACAGTCCACATGGTGCCGCTGATGTCCCACATGCCAGAGGCATTGGACAGTCCAAGCATGTACCACTTCATGGTATTCCCTCCAAGGAAATAAGATGACAGGTCTTTTGATGCCCGTTTAGACAAATAAAATCCCAAAAAAAGTGTCATGACCAAATAGGCCATGATGATCAATAAATCAATCCAATGCAGTTGCATGCGTCAAGTTAATTCTTTTATTATAATTTTTATAAACCTAAATCAATTTATTAATTATTTTTAAAAACAAAACAAAGATCTTGAAAACGTTACACAAGCAATCTACAGCCATCAACAATATACGAATTGGAACATTGGCCATGGTGTTTTTCCTGGGATTCATGTCCATTCTATCCTGCAAGAAAAACAATACCGGCACAGGGACTGGAGGAACAACTCCCACACCCAAACCGCCGCCTTCACCCGTCTGGGATGTCAACGCCATGAGGGGTGTTTGGATCACCACCACGGCAAGCACCGCATTAGACAACAACGACAATATTTTACAGACGGTTGACAACTGCAAAAAAGCGGGCATCAACAACATATTCGTTGTGGTCTACAACAATGCCAGAACCATTTATCCCAGTGATGTGATGTTCAAACTCACGGGCACCAGACAACTCGAGAAATTCCAGGGAAGGGATCCCTTGAAAGAAATGATTACTGCAGCCAAAACTGCAGGTATAAAGGTACATGCCTGGTTTGAGTATGGTTTTTCATCCTCCTTCAGCGCCCAGGGGGGATCGATAATTGCAGCAAAACCCAAATGGGCTGCAAGAGATCAAAATGGCGCACTGGTTGTCAAAAACGGATTTGATTGGCTGAATGCATTTGATCCGGAGGTACAACAATACATGATCGATCTGTTCAAGGAAGTGGTTTTAAAATATGAAGTGGATGGCGTTCAGGGTGATGATAGACTGCCTGCGCTCCCCTCTTCTGCAGGATATGATGATTATACCATTGCCCAGTATAAGCTTGAGAACAATGGCGCTTCACCACCCACCAATATCAAGGATGCAGGATGGTTGAACTGGCGGGCCAAAAAACTAAACGCATTCATGAAAAGGCTTCACAGGGAAATGAAAACATTAAAGCCAGGCATTCAGGTAACCATGTCTCCAAGTGCCTATCCATGGTCGTTGGAAGAGTATTTGCAAGATTGGCCGACATGGGTAGACAGCAGTTGGGTGGATGCAGTCATCCCACAATGTTATCGCTATGACAATGCCGCATACACAGCAACCCTCTTACAACAAAAATCGTATTACAGGAACAACAATATCCCCTTTTACCCTGGTGTACTCATCAAATCAGGGACCTATTTGGCCACTCCTGGATTCCTTTCTCAAATGATCCAGGGCAACCGCAACAACGGTTTCAAGGGGGAAGTATTTTTTTTCTATGAAGGCGTGAAGGAATCCCTGCCATGGTTTCAGGGTCAATATCCTTTTATAAAATAACAAGGCCGGAACTGGTCCGGCCTTGTGCAAATCTTTCATCAAATAATTACCAACCTGGATTTTGTTTCAGGTTAGGATTCTTGTCCAACTCTCCCTGTGGTATGGGCCAGAGCTTGTATTTAACATTGGTATTTTCCCTTATCTGATTTCTGGTTTTCAATCTCTTGGCTATTGTTG
>CALPWM020000259.1 GCA_943327275.2 Chitinophaga pinensis | reverse complement strand
GGCGCAGGATTGATCACGCTGGGAAGCGAAACTTCTGGGGGCATTCGGCATGTATTTGCTTCACAACTTACGGCAAAGCATACCGACAATGGATTGCGCATCAAATCAGCAACCACAAGAGGTGGAACCATTGAGGACATTCATTTTGTCGACTCAAAGCTGGATTCAGTCTTGAATGCCTATCAGTTCAACCTCAACTGGTATCCTGCTTACAGCTATTCCCAATTGCCTGCAGGTTATACCAAAGAAACTGCGCCGGCCCATTGGATCTCCATGTTGAACAAGGTTGAGCCAGCTTCAAAAGGAATCCCCCATGCCAAAAATATTGTTATTCAAAATGTGTCCATTACCCATGCGGTGAAGGCATTTGAAATCAATGGCCTTCCCAATGCACAGCTGGAGAATTTCAAGTTTGTCAATTCATTGATTACTGCACAAACCCTGGGAACCATGGAACATACCGTTGGATGGAAATTCATCAATACCACCATCGATGTATCAACCAAAGTCATTGATAAGAAAAAAGTCGAAAGTATTGCTGATGAAGAGCGTCTAAAGCAATGATGACAAATCTCATGAGAACAAGGATTTTTTTTTCATTGTTGCTTTTCTTGGGTTGCATTGATGCCGGTGCCCAGTACCGGATGGAATATTTGAACAGAGGGCTGATTGCAACACCAACTTCAGATGGAAAGGTTTTTTTGAGTTGGCGCTTGCTGGGTGATGAACCTTACAGCACTGCATTCAATCTTTACAAAACAACCAATGGGCACACGGAAAAACTGAATAAGAAACCCATTGCAGATGTTACTTCATTCCTGGATGAGCAGTACGAAGCTTCGCAAAGCAATGTGTACACTGTTAAAAAAATAACCAAAGCCAAAGAGGATGAGGGTTTTTCATGTTTACTCAAGCCTCAATCAGAAGGGTACCTCTCCATTCCATTGCAGACACCCGTTGGATACGCAGTGAACGATGCCAGCGTTGCAGACATGGATGGAGATGGCCGCTACGAAATCGTTCTTCACATGGCGGGTAAGGGAGCAGACAATTCAAGGGCTGGTTTTACTGACCCACCCATTTTTCAATGTTATACGTTAGATGGAAGGATGCTTTGGCAGATCAACCTGGGAAAAAACATCAGAGAGGGTGCACATTATACCCAGTTCATGGTCTATGATCTTGACGGAGATGGAAGGTCAGAGGTTGCCATGAAAACAGCCGATGGCACCATCGATGGAACTGGCACCCCTATTGGAGACAGCACCAAGAATCACCGTAACCAGCGTGGTTATATTTTGTCCGGCCCTGAATACCTGACCATTTTTGATGGGATGACAGGCGCTGCCATGAGCACGGTTGCTTATGATCCACCAAGGCATCCCGACACAGAAAATCCAACCATGGATCAACTGAAACAGGTTTGGGGCGATGGATATGGCAACAGGGTTGATCGCTTTCTTGCCTGTGTAGCTTATCTTGATGGTGTTCATCCTTCTTTGGTGATGTGCAGGGGATATTATACAAGAACCGTACTCGCCGCATGGGATTACAAAAGTGGAAAACTCTCCAAACGCTGGACATTTGATTCTGAAAAAGAGGGGAACAACATGTTTGCCGGTCAGGGAAACCATAACCTTACTGTTACGGACGTTGACAACGATGGCAAGCAAGAAATTGTTTATGGCCAGATGACCATAGACGATAATGGCAAAGGACTCTACTCAACAGGCATTGGTCATGCCGATGCTTTGCATGTAAGTGATTTCGATCCAGAAAGGCCAGGCCTCGAAGTGTTCGGTACACAAGAGAAATTTGGTGATGCTGGTGCCAATTTCAGGGATGCCAGAACCGGAGAGGTCATTTGGAAGAAAGCATCCATCAAGGCTGGCGATGATGGGGAAGGGCCCGGAAGGGCATTGGCCATCGATATCGATCCACGCTACGCAGGAGCCGAGAGCTGGGTGGCTGGGGCTGGCATTACAGGCATGTTTGATGCAAAGGGGAACAAGATCGCTGAGCGAACACCTGCATGCAACATGGGCATTTATTGGGATGGTGATGCATTGAGTGAGGTATTGAACGGCATATCTATTTTCAAGTGGAAACATGAAACCAGCAGCAGTGAAATGATATTTGACGGAAAGGCTTTTGGTGGCCAGAGCATCAATGGCTCCAAGTCCAACCCCTGCCTCAGTGCCGACATCCTTGGTGACTGGCGGGAAGAAATCCTGGTGCGATCAGCCGACAATAAAAAGCTGATGATTTTTTCAACTACTATTCCAACCAATATAAAATTACACACACTCATGCATGATCCACAATACCGCATGAGCATTGCCTGGCAGAATGTTGCCTACAATCAGCCTCCGCATACCAGTTATTTCCTGGGACATGGAATGAAGCAACCTCCGATGCCCAAAATCATCATTACTCCCAAATCGATAAAAAAATGAAAAAAATCCTGAACGTCCTTTTTGTCACATTTTTCATCGCCAGCTCTTTTTCTTTGCTGGTCAAGGAGAAAAAAGCTTTTTACATCATTGGTGATTCAACTGTTCGCAATGGAGATGGAACAGGCAAGAGTCAGCAATGGGGGTGGGGGAGTTTTATGGCGACCTATTTTGACACATCAAAAATAAGTGTGCAAAACCATGCCATTGGCGGGCGAAGCAGTCGGACATTCATTACAGATGGACGCTGGGAGAAAATCACTTCTAAGTTAAAAAAAGGCGATTATGTCATCATGCAATTTGGTCACAATGACGCTGGTCCGCTGGATGATACGGCCCGTGCAAGAGGCACCATCAGGGGAATCGGGGAAGACAGTGTGAAAACCTATAATCCTATCAGGAAGGTCAATGAAACTGTTTATTCTTTCGGTTGGTACATGCGCAAGTATATCCGTGATACCAAACAGGTGGGGGCCATTCCGATTGTATGTTCACCCATCCCCAGAAATGACTGGAAGAATGGTAAGGTATTGCGCTCAACAGAAAGCTATGCCAAATGGGCCAAAGAAGTGGCACTGTCTGAAGGAGTACTTTTCATTGATTTGAATGATATCGTCGCGTCAAAGTATGAAAGCATGGGAGCTGAAGCAGTCAAGCCTTTTTTCCCAGTCGATCATACCCATACCAATCTGGATGGTGCAAAACTCAATGCATCCATTGTCATGGAAAACCTTTTACAGTTGGACGTTCCCAAACTGCGCAAGTTCATCAAACAATAAATCAAAGCGATCAGAACTTCAGTGTTCTTGGCAGGTATTTTTCAATGAGTGCTGTATAATAAGGCTTCAGTACCTTCCAATCTGGTGGCTCTGGGCATTTGGAATACAGGTCGTAAGGATTGAACAGTTGAACCCATTTCAACATATCCCTGTCATGGTCATCCAACAAATGCTCATAAGCCCCTTCACGGTGCCAGGAATAGAATGAATGGTAACGGAGCATGTACAGGGCTGATTCAGGAAGATGATCCTTCATCATCTGATAAATGTATTCATCATGTCCCCAGCTCATGTGCACATTGCGCAAACCGCAATTGGGTTCATAAATACCATATTTCGTATTGTAGAGCGGGTTGTTGTAGTCAGGATTTTCTTTGAAGAATTCTGGGTAGATGATCTTGTCAGAATAGGCACATCCAACAGGGAAGGTATCACCTACAACTGCCCACTGCGGTTCACCAAACAGGCAGAGTACTTTTCCCATGTCATGCATCAATCCCACCAATACCATCCAGTCTGGATGACCATCT
>CALPWM020000258.1 GCA_943327275.2 Chitinophaga pinensis | reverse complement strand
CCACTGACATCTCTGCAAGTTTTTGCCCACGCTTTGTGGCAAGTTCATTGAGCTGCCTGATGGCTTGCAACTTTTCTGGAGTGATTTGATCAGGCTTCAGGGAAGGGTTTCTGCTGGCACGCGATTGATCCGGAATACCATGGAGGTATTTATCGGTCAACAAGCCTTGTGCCAACGGAGAGAAGGCAATGCAACCCACTTTATTTTGTCCCAACACATCCAACAATCCTTCTTCAGGCGTTCTCACCAACATGGAATATTTGGGCTGATGAATCAGGCAGGGAGTACCCAGCGCTTTCAGTATGTCAAATGCCTTCTGCGCCTCATCCGGTGGATAATTTGAAATGCCCGCATACAGTGCTTTTCCTTGTCTTACCATCAGGTCAAGGGTGGTCATGGTTTCTTCCAAAGGGGTATTCGGGTCAGGACGGTGATGATAGAAAATATCAACATAGTCCAACCGCATTCTTTTGAGGCTTTGGTGCAGACTGGCCACCAGGTATTTCTTACTTCCCCAATCGCCATAAGGCCCGTCCCACATGGTGTATCCGGCCTTGGTGGAAATGATCATCTCATCGCGGTACTTGCCAAAATCACCCTGCATGATGTCACCAAAATTGGATTCAGCACTGCCTGGAGGAGGACCATAATTGTTGGCCAGGTCAAAATGGGTGATGCCCAGATCAAATGCAGTATGGAGGACCTGTTCAAACGTTGAACGAAGATCGACATGTCCAAAATTTTGCCAGAGTCCCAATGAAATGGCGGGAAGCTGAAGGCCACTGTTTCCGCAACGGCGGTAGGTCATTTGCTGATACCTGGATTGACTTGCCTGATAGTTCATACGATATTTTACTAGAAATTAAAATTGAAGATTGACTGATTTGCCGGCATACACACCTTGTGGAAGGTCGATGAGCAGGAGGGTCTGTTGCAACTGATTGTTGGGCAGACAAACAAGGCCTTCCTTTTTTACAGCGTAAATGCCGGAGACAGTGATGGACATACGCCTCAATTGCCTTGAAGGATCAGCAACACTAATCGTCTTGATTCGATTGCCATCCATCCTGATCATGGCCATCCCCTGGCTGTCCATTTTCAAGGAAAAGCTTGGCGTAACTTTCAATTCAGCCGCTTGGTAAAAAGCGGCCTGAACCATGTTGAGTTTACCATGCCATACTGCCTGAACAGTATCTGAATTGGACAAGATGTTGATGGAACGATTGTTTTGACTGGTTTCCATCAGCTTGTTCTGCTCCACATCAGGAACAACAATGTATTGATAGCCTGCTTTTGTTGGACGCGGGCCATGGTCGAACCAGAGTTTAAAAACCTGTTCATTCACTGGTTCCTTGCTGATGTTTTTTTGATCGGTGATGGAAGCCCAGGTGCCCGTTTCGTTTTGGTTGGAAACATTGATTTTTGCAGGCTCGGGGAAAATATATCCAATCCTGTCATGGTAAATCCATTTCACTTTTTCCGCTAGCCGTTTGCCACTGGGAAGCACGGCCTTGTTTCCATCCTGCATGATGGTAACATCACCCTTCAGCAGGACCTGATTGATGGTTGTAGCCACTTGCAATTTGCTTTCGGACCGGATGTCGGTTCCCAGGCAAACATATTCCTCATCAAAAAAGAACCATGATTTCTTGGCCTCCACCATATCATGCGGGCTCTTAAAATCAAATACCACAGCGCCATACAAGTCATCGGTCACTGCTCCTACAAATCTTGTCAACCCTTTCTTTTGAATATCCTCCGGACCATGCAATGCAGGCTTCTGCAGTACCGTGGTGCCGGATATTTTTTGCCAATCATAGACAGGCCAGATGTTGTGGTATTCATTGCCTTTCAACACGAGATAATTTGTTCCATCAGCACGGTGGTGGGTGGGTTTACCAGGACCATTGTAGGGCATTTCCATGTTCGCGTTCCTGGTGGAGAACATTCTTACCGTGGTATAAAAATTCGGACGCTGGAAAACAAAATGTTCAGTCTGCCAGAAGAATTTCGCAAAAGATTTTGATGGCTTTGCCGTTCCTTTTCTCAGGCGGATCAATTCTTCCAGTTCCGCTTTGCGGTAATCAGTACCTACCAGCAAACGTTCAATTTCCAGTGTACCACGGGGTTGAAAATTATTCTTGCTGGTGATGTCCCTGTTCTTCACACTGACATCCTCATAAACCCCATAAACCAATTGCTTGGTGATGCCATCGATATAATAATCCACCAGCTGGTTGATCTTTTCTTTTGAAAACTGGTACTTGGTTCCGTTCACATAAACCAACCATTCGCCAAATGCATTCGCATATTTACCATATCCATAAGAAGTAGTATTGTTGACCCTGTCAGGACGGTGGTGAAAACTATAATCATGCTGAATGCCTCTTTCCCCGGTTGAAAACTTGATCTCGCTTTCAATGATTTTGATCACCTTTTCAAATTCGGCAAAGTTTTCCCTGAACAACATGTTCTTGGCCAGGATGCCTGCAATCACAATCCTGTCGCCGCTCGGACGCGCACCCGATGCACTCATGTTGGCCCTTCCGATGATGGGCTGAAGCTTTTCAACCAGGTCATTTGGAAGCTCATTTCCCATCACCAGCATCAGATTGATCAGGATCGTAGGAACCGTGATCTGGCTGTCATGCCAATTGTCTCCCACATAGTCATTCTTCGCCCAATACCGCAGGCCCTTTTCAATGGTCTCCATCAATTGTTTTGAATGATAATATTTGGAAGTTTTGGATTGGTAAACACGGGCCAGGTAAAGCAAATCACCGATATGCCGCTGTTGAGGAAAGCCTGCTGTTGTGCTGAGATCAGCATAATCTATCCCCGGAAAACTGCCATCCTCCCTCATTTTGGCAACAATGGTTTCTACCTGATTGTCGGCAACTGTATTGGTAAACAGTTCTGCAATCACCCTTTGCCTGATGACGGCAAGATCATTGGTCTGGGCAACAGTAATGCTGGTCATGAACATCAGGAAGGCAAGAAATGCGGTTGATCTGTGCATGGAGTTGTATTAAAATTGGGGTTGGAAGATGACCTTGAAGGTAACAAAATTTATACATGCTCTTGACACCAAAAACTGGATTGGGTGAATCCTAGCAGGCGCGGCTTGGAGGAAGTTTTTGGTAAATTCATCAATTAATCGTAATATTGCGATTAATATGGGAGCAAGTAAAAATCATGCCTTTGATTCGGATGACAATACACTGGCGCGTTATGCCAAGGCCATTGCACATCCTGCAAGAATTGCTATCCTGAATCTGCTGATCAAAAAACAGGCCTGTGTTTGTGGTGACATCGTGGATGAAATCCCGCTTTCCCAATCGACTGTTTCTCAGCACTTGAAAGAGCTGAAAGCTGCAGGGTTGATCAAGGGTGAAATTGAAGGCACATCGGTCTGCTATTGCATCGACACAGCGGAATGGGAAAAAGCGAAAAATATGCTGACCAAGCTCTTTGAACAATCGGCCTTGCCATCATTAAAATGTTGCTGAATCCATCACTTCTAAAAATTATAAAATGAAAACCGAAGCAGAATTAAAAGAAATTGTCAGACAGAAATACAGCGAAATTGCCTTGCAGGACAAGGAGACCAACATGTCATCCTGTTGCGGTGCAGGGGGCTGCAGCACAGAAGTGTACAATATCATGTCTGAAGATTATTCAACACTTGAGGGCTACAATGCTGATGCGGATTTGGGGCTTGGATGCGGACTGCCAACCCAGTTTGCAAGGATCAAGGAAGGCGATGTGG
>CALPWM020000257.1 GCA_943327275.2 Chitinophaga pinensis | reverse complement strand
TTTTCTCATTGGGCTCAAACAGGTCGGTAGTCCACTTTCTTTTATTGAGAAAAGCATTGAGGGATGTTTGCAATGTCTGAAATACTTTCTTGTCTACAGTACTTCCAATTTGTGCATAGACAACATTGACCTTGGCATTGATTTCCTGTGCAGACAGCGTACTATCTACAAAAAGGAAGCAAAGCATAAAAAAGCCCAATGACCTGGATAAGTGAAACATATTGATATGTCTGATGATGCCTTTTGCTATTTAAGCACTGTGATTTCAGGTACTAAGTTAACCATAAATTCAACTAAATTTTTGAATCAATGTTTTCCTAAAACAAGAAGGGCGATGGATTTACCATCGCCCTTCCATAAAAAGGTATCTGTAGGTTAACGGAACAAATCTTCGTCATTCTTACGGAAATATACCTTGTCCTCCATGAACTCCTGCGTTGCAAGAAGTGCTGGATTTGGCATTTTCTCATATGCTTTGGAAATTTCAATTTGCTCCTTGTTCTCATGAATTTCTTCAAGGCTGTCTGTATGGCTTGCAAATTCCTCCAGTTTGTTATGGAGTTCTTCTTTTATAGCAATATTGATCTGTGCAGCCCTTTTCCCAATTATAGAAATAGACTGGTACAGGTTGCCTGTTTTACTTTTGATTTCATTCAGGTCCTTTGTTTCAGCTACATTGGTAAGGTTATTTCCCAGCTGCCTGCGAAGTCTGCTCATTATTTAAAATTTTAAGGTTATTTTTTGTCAAAGTTAAGTAACGTTCGGCTTCTTTTGCCAATTTACTTTCGGGGAACCTGTCCTGAAAGTCCTCTACCTCAAGAACAACTTTTGCATATCGCTCCTCTTTTTTCTCATCAACGCTCATGGCCGCATACCTGTAATATGATTTGATGGACATCAGCTTGTATTCATCCCCCTTGGGAGAATCGGGATAGTTGTTGATCAGGGTAGTATAGGCAAGCGCTGCTGCCTTGAATTGGCCAACATTAAAATACAATTGGGCAGAGAGGAATTCCTTGGTTTCAAGTTTTGCCTGGCATTTGGCGATGATGGCTTCCGCCTCCTTGCTTTTAGGAGATTCGGGATGTGTGTTGATGAATACCTGAAACATTCCTATCGCCTTGATCGTATTGGATTGCTCCAATTCTGGTTTAGGGGATTGCTTAAAATAGCAATTCGCCTGCATGTATTCAACCTCTTCCGCCCTCTTGCTGTTGGCAAAAACCTCCAAATAACCCTTGAAAAGGTTTTCGGCAGTTTCATAATCCCTCATGTTATAATGGGAAAAAGCATAGTTGTAATACAGGTCGTCAAACTGTGGCGTTCCCTTGAAAACTGGGAAAAGTTCTTCATACAAGACCTGGGCCTGGCGAAATTCTTTCTTTTCAAAGTAGGTATTGGCCATTTTAAGCTTGTATTCAAAATCCTTGCTCTTCAGCACCTTTCCGAATTTAGAACAGGCGCCAAGTGAAAGGATCAACACAAAAACCAGTATATTATTCAACTTCATAAATGGAAGGCAAAGTTAAGCATTTAGCAGAAGAAACTAAATTAAGTTCTTTAAAAGAAACGCTAGGTTAAACAAGTCATAAAAAAAGTGCCCTCCTTCACAGGAGGGCACTACTATATTTTGAGATCCAATTACTTCTTAGAACGAAGGTTTGGATGAGGAGCAGGAACAGTGTTAGGAGCATCAATTACTTCTGCGGTTGCGCTGAAATCAATTGTGTTGACATCACCATCAGCCTGTCCGTATTTGTTGATTAAACGATCAGCAGCGATACCTTGCTTTTCAGTAAGATAAGACATGATTGCATTAACCCTATCCCAGCTTAACTGTTGGCTTGCTTTGGAAGCCTCAGCATATCCCGTGATGAATACTTTACATGCAGGGTTATTTTTAAGCCTGTCAGCAGTAGAAGCCAAAAGGCTTTGTGCTTCTTTTGACAAGGCAGAAGATCCTTTTGCAAAGCTTACACTTGGAATGTTACCCATGTTACAAGTAACTGGAGCAGGAACAATCATGTTCTTGCAGCAAGGAGGCTCTGGGCATTTACCTACGCCATTCGCATCAACTGGTTGACACTCAGTAGCTGTGATCAGTTGCTTGTCCTTGTAATCAGGAACACCATCTCCGTCAGTATCCTTGCTAACGCCATGGCTGTCAACAGGGGCTCCGGCAGGTGTATTGGGTTCCATATCGAATTGGTCAGCAATGCCATCTCCATCAGCATCGTCAAGAACAACTTTAGGCATTTTCATCCTCTTTGGAGAATTCAATTCACTGTAAGAAAATTCTAATGGATTTTTCCAGTAAAGAGGCTCGACAGACTTTGATTTTTTCTGTGCAAAGGTATCCAATCCTGCAAGGAGGAATAAACCCAAGAACAGAACCGAGAATATTTTATTCAGTTTCATATTTGGAAAATTTGATGAGGGTTAGTGAAAATTAGAAAATGTTGATGTTCAAGCCAACAGACAAGAAATTGTAAGTATCGTAGTGAGTTGTCAATGTAGCATCACCCACTGGAGTGGCACCCCAACGCTGACCATCCAAAAGATCATCTTTTACAAATGAGAGCCTTTGTTCAAAAGCTAGATTTACACGCTTAGAAAGTTTAAATGCAGCGCCCAATCCAACAGTAGCACTGGCCCTGGCAGTTTGTCCAAACAATTTGCTGTTATTGGAGGTATTTTGGTCACCAGCGGTCTCATACGTTCCATCAAGAACGGCTTTGATAGCATCTTTGGTATCAGCGCGTGTATCCCAGGTTCCATTTGGAATGGAATTGAAATTGTATTTCTGACCACTGGCATTGAGTGCATCAATATTGGTTTCGTAGAAAGTAACACCAACGCCTAAAATTGCATACAAACCAAGCTTGGGTTCAGCTTTGTGGAATCTGATGTTTGATAAGTTGAAAAGCGCCTGAAGGCTAAGGTCGTTCAGCTTGGTTTTGTAATTGTAGAAAACCCTGTCAGTTCCTGGGATAAGTCCAACACTGTTGTTGACACCACCGTAAGTTCTTTGATGCCCCTTGTATCCATTGTTCCTCCATGCAGTATTTTGCATGTAGTTAAGATTGCCTTTCCAGTCTAATCCAGTAGCAGTACCACTGAAAAATTCTCCGCGGAGAGACACAATATAACCAATTGCTTTTCTGACGTGTAGGCCGTATCCAAAATTAGGGAACACAGAACTTACATCACCGCTAATGCTTGGTGATCCAAGTTTCAAGCCTACTTCCCACTGATTGCGGGGTTTTGCAGGGAAAATGTACTGGTTGTTCAGGAATTCATTGTGCTGAGCCATTCTTGAAGGAGGAATCAATGAAGAGTCCTTCCAATCAGAACCACCCGTTGCAGACATTTGCGCCTGGGTAGTCATGACCAGGGCCAAAAGACCAAGGATAAAAGCATACTTTTTAGTTGCCATAGCTGTGTTTGTTAGTTTAAAGATTTTTGACACGGTCTTACCATGTTACACAAATGTAGAGGTAAAGTTTTAATATTCAAATAAATACCTCTGTTTTTTCGCTCTTAAATGTGAAAAAATGCAAACTCTTCATTCTTTTTTGTAAATGTGAACATTTTACCTCATGTCTAAACGGAAAAGGGACAACATGCGAGGAAAATATTGCGTAAGTTCGCAGCCTAGCAATGATAAAGCCACAAGAAATTATAGCCATTGAGTTAAAGGAGTTTGAATCGCTTTTCAAAGAGGCAGTCAAAAGCAATGTCCCCCTTTTGGACAGGATTTTGAAATATGTTGTCAAAACCAAGGGAAAACAGCTCAGGCCC
>CALPWM020000256.1 GCA_943327275.2 Chitinophaga pinensis | reverse complement strand
GTTGTGAGTTGTGGGTTGTGAGTTGTGGGTTGAGGAAGATGAAGATGCTGAGGGTCTTGAGGAAGCCGTTTTATATTAAAAAAATTATTTTCTTTGTCTAAACTCATATCACAATGCATATATCCATCACAGGACTAAAACCCAAAGGTTTGTGGGGTTTTATACGATTCTGGACTTTAGCGATTCCTTCATTTGCTGAAGCAAAATCCGCGAAAGGAAATCTATTTAGTGAAGTCAAAAAAATCAACGGGTACAATTGTACATTAACTGCTTGGGAAAACCGAGAGATGATGTTGGCATTCATGAGAAATGGTATTCATCTTAAAGCAATGAAAGCGTTTCATTCTATCGCTACAGGCAGAACATACGGTTATGAATCTGATGCCATTCCAAGTTGGGAAGAGGCCTTTTCGTTATTGGAATCAAAAGGGAAAAATTATTAGCATCAACACCATGAAGACATCATTCAACAGGTACATTTATATTGGATTTATCCTTTTTGGTTTTTATGAATTGTTGGCCAAGCATGCTGCTGGAGATGCAGTTACCTTCATGGGCATCGCATTGGCCTTTGATCCTTTTGATCAGTCAAAACCTTGGAAAGAAAGACCAACCTGGCAAAAAGCAGTGTTGATTATTCACCTGTCAGTTGTTGCAGCGCTCTTTGGATACATGATTGGTTCGTCAGGCGATATTAAGCAAGGCATTATTGATGGTTGGCAAGGAAAATAATTCACAACCCCCAACTCCCAACCCCCAACTCCCAACTCACTCCTCAGCAAAATACTGATGGAAATACGGAATCGTTTCAATCCCTTTGTAGAAATTGAACAGGTCATATTTCTCATTCGGTGAATGCAGGTTATCGCTATCGAGGCCAAAGCCCATGAACACGATCTTTACCCCAAGTTCCTTTTCAAACAAGGAGCAAATGGGAATGCTGCCACCACCGCGAACAGGCACAGGGGCCTTTCCAAATGTATGTTCAATGGCTTTTGATGCAGCCTGGTAGCCCTTTGAATCAATGGGTGTGAGATAAGGCTCTCCGCCATGGTGTTCTGTAGCATTCACCGTGACTCCTGCTGGTGCAATCTTCCTGAAATAATCCAGGAGGATGGCCGTGATTTTTTCTGATGACTGGTTGGGTACCAAACGGGCAGAGATTTTGGCTGTTGCCTTGGAAGGTAAAACGGTTTTTGCCCCTTCGCCAGTATATCCACCCCATATGCCGTTCACTTCTATTGTTGGGCGTATTCCCGTTCTTTCGTTGGTGCTGTATCCCTGCTCACCATAGACTGCATCAATACCTAAGTCCTGCTTGTATTCATCCTCGTCAAAAGGAGCCTTTGCCATCAGAACACGTTCTGCAATACTCGACTCGATCACATCGTCATAAAATCCGGGTAAGGTGATATGGTTGTTTTCATCGTGGCATGAAGCAATCATCCTGGCAAGGATCGTAGCGGGATTGGCCACTGCGCCGCCATATACACCACTGTGCAGGTCGCGGTTGGGGCCGGTCACTTCTACTTCAATATAACTGAGGCCACGAACTCCGGTATCGATCGATGGAGTATCCATGCTGATCATGGCAGTATCACTGATCAGCACCACATCAGCTTTCAGCAATGCATGATGGGTAGCAACAAATTTTCCCAAATTGGGCGACCCAATTTCTTCCTCTCCTTCAATACAAAACTTGATATTGGTATTTAAGGCATTGTTTCTGACCATCACTTCGAGTGCCTTGACATGCATATAAAACTGTCCCTTGTCATCACAGGCACCGCGTGCATAAATCTTCCCGTCTTTGATCACAGGCTCAAATGGGCCACTGTGCCATAGTTCAAGTGGATCTGCTGGTTGCACATCGTAATGTCCATAAACCAGGACGGTAGGCAGGGATGGGTCCACCATTTTCTCGCCATAAACGATGGGATGTCCGGCTGTTTCATGGATTTCAGCGAGGTCTGCTCCAGCATCCAGGAGGGATTGTTTTACTGCTTCCGCACAGCGTATCATATCACCCTTGTGTTCACTGTTGGCACTGATCGATGGAATTCTCAACAGGTCCAGGAGTTCACTCAGGAAACGGTCTTTGTTTGCGTCAATGTATTGCTTCATTGTTATCGTGTTTTATTTACACATTAGATTTCTTAATATGTTAACAGAAAAATTTTGTAATTCCAAAACCCTGCCTATATTTGATATACGATTGCGTGTCATATTTTCAGCCTTTGTGAATCCAACTCTTCAATGAGTGGTTTTTGCAAAGGCTGAATCTTTTTAGGGCTTCCATCCAAATGCTATTTTCCCAACAATCTTCCTTCCACAAATTTCCAGTTCACGAGGTTGAACCAATTGCTTACATACTCTGCACGCCTGTTTTGGTACTTGAGGTAATAGGCATGCTCCCATACGTCAAGACCCAGCAATGGCAAGCCTTTCACAGGAGAAACATCCATCAATGGATTGTCCTGGTTGGGTGTTGAACCAATCTGTAATTTCTTTTCACCATCCAGGTAAAGCCAGGCCCATCCACTGCCAAACCTTGTCATTGCAGCTTCACTCATTTTTGTTTTGAAGTTCTCGAAGCTGTTGAAGTTTGATATCAATGCTTGCTTCAATGGGCCTTCATGAAGCGCAGCGCCCGGTGCCTGCATGCTTTTCCAAAAAAGTTCGTGGTTGTAATGACCGCCACCATTGTTGCGCAACTTGGCAGAGTATTTTGAAATATTGCTGAGCGCATTTTCCAGGCTGGTGTTTTCGCCTTTGAACTCTGCAATTGCTGCATCGTTCAGGTTCTTGGTATATGCTGCAGCATGTTTGGTATGGTGAATCTCCATCGTCATGGCATCGACATAAGGCTCCAGCGCATTGTATGCATAGGGAAGTGGGGTTTGTACAAATGGAGTCAGTTGCATGGAGTTGTTGGCCAACAGGGAGGAAGGAATCATACCCATTGCTCCTGCTGCCATGGTTCCCTTGACTGTAGTGCTGATGAATTTTCTGCGTGAGCTGTTGGTATGCATGGTATTATATTTATGGTAAAGTTCAGGATCCTGGGGCAATCTTGCGTTTGAAGAGGCTGCGTATTTTTCTGAAAAAACGGAAATAGTATTCATTGTTGAACAATTGGGAATCGTTCATGGCCTTGTATACCAAAAACAAGCCAATGGGCAGGAGTATGATACTGGAAAGCCAGATGCCCAGGAATGGCCCCATGATATCCTGCCTGACAAATTTCTCACCGAACATGTTCAATAGATGGAAAATAAGGAAGAAAACAACAGCCACTACCAAAGGCATGCCCAGTCCTCCTTTTCTGATGATGGAGCCCAATGGTGCGCCAATAAGAAAAAGTACTATGCAGGCAAAGGAAAGTGAATATTTTTTGTGCCATTGCAATCTGTAAAAACGCCAATCCCGCTCCCTCAGCTCATGGTCAGCTGCAATCAATTCAAGAGAACTCTGGACCAAATTCATTTTGTCTGCAGCTCTGGTGAATGCTACATTGATAACAGAATCAGGAAGGTTGTATCCATACGTTTTTGCCTTTTGGGGGCGCCCCGGTTTTCCTGTTTTCCACCCTTTTTCAAAATATTTACCAAACAGATAATAACTGGTGATTTCCTTGTCCATCCGGGCAGATTCAATCCGCTTGATCTCCTTGCCAATGGAATCGGTTGACTTTTGGAGTTGTTGGACATTCAGCATCTCATAACTGCTCTTGAACATGCTGTCAGGGGTTTTGAGGACGTCAAAACTGCTGAGGTCAAAAACCTTCTTGTATTTTTTGAAACC
>CALPWM020000255.1 GCA_943327275.2 Chitinophaga pinensis | reverse complement strand
TGTAGCTCATTTCAGTGCCGGAAACTTGCTTCAAGCCGATGATAGGATCAATAAAGAGCTTGAAGTCTGTATTGTTGACGCCAAGGGCTCTGAACCTGCCATTGGGATCTTTTTTTAAAATAGTTAGTGAAGATGGATAAGGGATGGGGGATGAGCTGGAAGGGGGGAGGGGTGACAAGCTTGTCATCCGTTGGCTGGGGACAACTGTGGTTCTTGAAGAATTAAATTCCTGGAGATAGAAGCCAAGTTCTTTCTTTTCAATTGTAGAAAGCTGTCTTATCTGCAGTGTATCCAGGTGATCAAGGATTTTTGCCCGGCTGATCGGCAATATGACATCGTTGAGTTCGATATGCCCCTTTTGGGCCATCCGGGATAAATACCCGTATATGGGTGAATTATGGTTTTCCCAAACGGTCTGACCTGATGCTTGTACGCTAAATGAAAATAATATAATAGCTATAAAACCTCTCATCTAATAAATTTAATCATTTTCCCCAGCCTTTGGTTTACCAACTTATGGTTGGCTGGCAGGTTCATGCCTTGCTGTTAATACGCATTCTGATCCCCTCTGATAAAATTAATTACCGTCTGTAAAATGATTTGGCTGTCCATCCAGAATGTCCAGCGATGGATATAATAAAGATCAAAATCTACCCGGCGCTGCATGTCTTTGGCTGTTTTAACCTCACCGCGTAGACCATTTACCTGGGCCCATCCAGTTATACCTGGAGGAACGATGTGACGAAGCATATAGTTTTCAACCGTATGCATAGATTCCAGGTTCATGGGGGTAGGGTGTGGCCTTGGGCCTACAATAGACATGTTGCCAATAAGTACATTCCAGAACTGAGGGAGTTCGTCCAGGTTGGTTCTGCGAAGGAGCTTGCCTATCGGAGTGACCCTGGGGTCATCTTTGGTAGTGATTTGGTATTTCCCATCCTCATCAACTTCAGCACTATCACGCAACATGGTCCTGAATTTGTAGCAAATGATCTTGGCATTGTTGAGGCCCCAGCGCTCTTGTTTGAAAAGGATAGGTCCTTTTGAAGTAAGCTTGATCAGCAGTGCGATGATAGGAAAGAATATGATGCCAAGCGTACAGAAAAAAACAAGGGAGAAAGCTACGTCAAATGCCCTTTTAACTACTTTGTTCTCCCATTTGTCTAGTGGTAATTCACTGATGTTGAGCACGGGCATTATTCCGATATTGTCCACCTGTACTGAAGAAGTGGTGTATTTAACAGCATCTGGAAGTATCCTGGCCTGTACCTTGTGAACCTCGCAAAGGTCTACACAGGACTTGATGTTCTCATAACTGTCATTGGGAAGGGTAATGACCACTTCATCCACCTGTTGCTGTTTTAGCACTTTATCCAATGCATCGATTTTGCCATAATAATGACAACCATTCAATTTGGTTATTTCATCATCTATAAAGCCAATGCATTTATAGCCGTAGTAATAGTATTTGTTGACGGTTTCGTAGAAATATTCAGCAGAAGCTCCTGCGCCTACCAACAAGATTTTGTCATACATCTTTCCTTGAGATAGGATAGAGTGGATGTATTTTCGGTGGATGTATTTGGTGGTGGTGGCCAGCAAAAAGATGGTGCCGATAAAACGAAGGTATTGCAGGAAAGGCAGGTTGATATTGGGTTGCAGAAAATAAAGGATGGCTGAAATCAATACGCTGAACAAGATGGAATTGTAGAAAATAAAGATGATTTCTTCCGAGAACTTGTTCGACCTCCTTTCAGCATATAGTTTTGAATAGATGCTTGCAAAATACCAGGTACTTGTGCAAATGGCAACAAAAATGATCTTAAAAAAAAGAGATGCTCTGCTTACGTGATAGAGCTCTTGGATGAGTATAAATGCCACAACAATGGCTACCGCATCAAGTGCATACCTCAATACATTGTAAAAGCGTTGGTTCTTTTTCATCTATGCCTTTGCAAGATACAGAAAAACGCGTGGAACTGAGTGGATTTAGTACTGTTAGCTAGTTAGCGTTTGAAATTATGAGCTACGAAGGATTTGCTGAAAATCAACAACTTTTCTTCCCAAATGCTGCTATCCGGGAATAGTTGGACCATCTCAGATCGGCTCAACAGTTGGATTTCCTCCACCTGCTGCCTTGCGGCAGACCATGAGCCAGCTCTTTTTAGGTGACCCAGATCGAAATAACGGGTCAGGAAGATTCTGATTGTTTTGGGAAGGTATTGAAAGAATGGAAATACCCAGTGAGGTTCGATAGGGAACCAGAAATTGGGGGTCTGGATAAAATGGTAGGTCGACACCCTCCTTGCTTCCCGAGCCATTTTTTGTTGATTCTGGAAGCTGAATAGGTGTTCAATGACTGAGTTTGAAAAGGCAATATCGAAAGACTTATCCGCAAAAGCAGATAGGTCTGTGGCATCTCCTGCAATGCTGACCACATTAGGCAAATCCGTTTCAACCAATGCCAGGTTCAGAAGGGTGATTTCAACATCAACGGCATTCAATCCTGCATTTTTCCAAAATTCTGGGGTGCCGCCAATGTCCAGTATTTTGACTGGTTTGGGTAGGCCTGCAACAAAACCCTTGAAAAGGTTCAATCGCTTGGACCTGAAAGAGGAAGCAAGAGAGTTGGGATTCTTGTTATCGGCGATGGCGGAAAAAAGCATGCAATTGGGTTATCTGGATGCAATTTAAGGTTAATATCCAGTAGTCGAGCATACTTTAGGCTATTACAACCGCGCATCCACCCAACTGCGATCGAGAATCCCTTTGAGATCGTATATGACAGTTTTGTCTTTGTTTTTCATCAATGATCGGATGTCCATGGAAAGAAATTGGGCATGTGCCACCGTAAGGACAATGGCGTCATATTTTCCAGCTTCTGGTGCTGTTCTAAGCAGGTTGATGCCAAATTCATGATGAACTTCAAATGCATTTGCCCAGGGGTCATAAACATCTACTTCCATACCAAACCCATGCAATTCTTTGGCGATATTGGCAACCTTGCTGTTGCGAATGTCCGGACAGTTTTCCTTAAATGTGATGCCCAAAAGCAATGCCCTGCTTCCTTTTATGGGATTCCCTTTGTTTATGAGCATCTTCACCATTTTGTTTGCCACAAAGATGGGCATTGAGTTGTTGACCTCCCTGCCTGAAAGGATGACAGCGGGCCGGTAACCAAGCCTTTCTGCCTTATGAGAAAGGTAGTAGGGGTCTACGGATATACAATGGCCTCCAACCAATCCAGGTGTATATTTTAAGAAATTCCACTTTGTGCCAGCTGCCGCCAACACATCCTGTGTGTCGATGCCCACGCGGTCAAAAATCAGGGCCAGTTCATTGACAAATGAAATGTTCAGGTCGCGTTGTGCATTTTCAATTGCCTTGGATGCTTCTGCAACCTTTATAGACGGAGCAAGATGGGTTCCGGCCGCAATGATACCCTTGTAAAGATTATCAACAACTTGGGCGATGGCTGGGGTTGACCCACTGGTCACTTTTTTGATTTTGGTCAGGGTATTGATTTTGTCTCCGGGGTTGATCCTTTCAGGAGAGTATCCGCAGAAAAAATCCTTGTTAAATACCAGCCCACTTTCTTTTTCCAATACCGGAACACAATCCTCTTCAGTACATCCCGGGTAGGTGGTAGATTCATAAATGACGATGTCATCCTTTTTTAGCACTTTACCAATGGTTTTTGAAGCAGCAAGCAAGGGCCTGAGATCAGGAGCATTATTGCCATCGATGGGCGTGGGGACAGTCACAATGTGCACATTACAAGAGGAAAGTGCTGACTGATCTGAT
>CALPWM020000254.1 GCA_943327275.2 Chitinophaga pinensis | reverse complement strand
GTACCAAAGAAGTAGGATTGATCAAGGCATTGGGTGGGAAAAGAAATTCAATCCGTGCTCAATTCCTTTTTGAATCTACATTGATCAGCTTGATGGGTGCAGTGATTGGAATCCTGTTGGGCGTAATCATTGGAAATCTGGTAGGCAGCCTCATGGATACGGCATTTTTCATCCCCTGGAAGATCATATCCATTGGTATCATCATTTGTTCTGCAGTGGGAATCACAGCAGGCTTGTACCCGGCAATGAAAGCCTCGAAGCTTGATCCTATTGTTGCTTTGCGGTACGAATAGAAGCAACAGTTCTTTTCCCTTACTGGCACTTGAATAGATCAGGTTATAAACGCGGAACGCCTTCCATTTGGAAGGCGTTCCGCGTTAGATCTATGTCAGCAATGATTACTTTGGATCAAGTGCGTTCTTGATTCTTTCCGCAACATCCTGAAGATGATATTTGCTCATTGCATCAGGCATGCCTGATGCAGCAGTCTGTATTTCAGACTTCAGCGAAGCAAGGTGTGCACGAACCACTGAGGTGATATCGGTTTTCTTTGTATCGGCGCCCATGCTCATGGCACCACCCATGGACAGTGTAATGCCTCCGCCAGCATTGTTGCCCAGCAGGGAAATCATTCTTTCGGCATATGCTTTTTGAAGGTTTCTTCTGTGGCCATCGATTTTCTTTTTGGCTGCAAGTTCAGACCAGATGCCTTTTTTCAGATCAGAGAACAGTTCATCAATATTATAAGTATTGGTAAACCTGTTCGCTGAAGTGGTCATTCTGGTAAGGCGTGAAGTAGACAGGATGCTGCCAAGCACATTGTCCTGGATGGATGCGAGTTGGTCAGCAGTTGGGCTGCTGATCTTGTCAAGGATATTGTTGTCCAGCATCCAAGTAGGGGTGGTAAACAATTGGGTATTGACAAAAGCAACTGCATCTTTTTGCATGGCTTTTGGTGTCACTTCAAATACACTACCAGTCTGCTCTACGCTCTTTGGGGTTTCATAGTATCCACCAATGTTGCGGACCACATGACCGAGGTAACGGTTGAATTGTGAAACCACTTGTCCGTACATCTGTGCAAGGTTGGAATAGTTGTTGCCTTCCTCTTTTGTCCACTCAGGAAGATTGGTAACAATCCTTTTCAGGTTCTTGATGCCATATTCACTGGCCCTCATTGCATTGTCACCCAAGTCTTCGCTTTGTGTTCTAGCATCAGAAGTATTACCACTTTCATAGGTGCCAAACCATACACGTGGGTTTTGTGCTATCCTTTCATTGTACAACTTGTTCCTTTGTTTTTTATCTGCTTCTTCAGTATCAGCACCAAATCCATAACCCCATTCGATGGCCCACTTGTCGTAGTCGCCAATACGAGGGAACATGCCCACTTTGCTGATATTGTCTTCTGGTTGTGCCACATAGTTGAAACGTGCGTAGTCCATGATGGATGCAGTATGGCCATTGGCTTCAACCCATGTTTTATCACGGAGTTTCTCTACCGGAGTCTTGCTGCTGGATCCCATGTTATGGCGAAGGCCAAGGGTATGTCCTACTTCATGTGATGATACGAAACGGATCAGGTTGCCCATCAGGTCATCATCAAACGTCATTTTGCGTGCATCAGGATCAACTGCTGCTGCTTGTACAAAATACCAGTCATGCACCAGGCTCATTACGTTGTGGTACCAACCGATATGGCTTTCAATGATCTCACCGCTGCGGGGATCATGCACGTTCGGTCCGTAAGCGTTGGCAATGTCTGAAGCAAAATAACGGATCACAGAGAAGCGGGCATCTTCAAGGCTCATGGTGCTGTCATTCTCAGGCCATTCTTTGCCCATGATGGCATTTTTGAAACCGGCTTTTTCAAATGCAGTTTGCCAGTCATTGATACCTTTAATGAGGTAAGGCCTCCATTTTTTGGGTGTAGCTGGGTCGATATAATATACAATTGGTTTTTGTGGTTCAACCAATTCGCCTTTTTTCCATTTTTCTACATCTTCTTTCTTGGGTTGGAGGTTCCAGCGAACAATGAAGTTCTCATTTTCAACCTTTTGCTGGTTATCGCTGTAGACGGTATAGTCATCTGCGAAATAACCCACACGTTGATCGCTCATCCTTTTTTTCATGGGTGTTGCAGGAAGCAAAATGAAAGAGGTATTGGTTTCCAGTGTCACTGCACCAGCCGCACTGGCGGCTGGCAGGCTTGGTGAAGGGAAAGGAGAAGGGGCCGCTCCAAATCCGCCACCGCTGGAGGCACCAAATGTTTTTACAGTGCGCACCTCAGTGTTGATGGGGAATGTCTTGATTGTTTCTATATAAGAGCGATCAGCCATCAGCATGGTCAGGTTGAACCTTCTTTTGGAGGCTGCATTCAGCGATACTGCCTGGTTGTCTCCTTTGAAAAAGTCTGTTACATCAATAACTGCTCCGCTGGAATCCTTTCCAAGTGATTTGACATCAAACGCAGCAGCAATGGGGTCAAGGTTGGAGTTTCTTACTGCCTTGTAAATTGGCTGGGAAGAATCGGCTACGCTGATAACGGTAACCACCCTCATGAAAACATTGTTGCTGGGGCCTTTCTCAAATTTGATGACTTGCTGATTGGCCATTTCGCCACCATAAAGGCCACCGCCACCGGCAACCTTTGAAAAACGGGTGATTGCCATGATTTCCCTTCCGAAAAGGGATTCATTGATTTCAAAATAGAACTTATCATCTACTTTGTGGACGGTAAAAAGACCTTTGGACGATTTTGCCTTGGCTGTAATTACCTCTTTGTAAGGCTTGGGTCCTGTTTTTGGGGCTCCCATGGGAGGCATAGAAGGCATGCCAGCTGCGGGAGGCGTTGGTGCAGAGGCTGGAGTGGGAGGGGGCTGGTCTCTCCGGTTTTGTGCAACCGAGAAGAATTGCTGTGTCAGGAAAATACCGGCTATTGCGGCTGTCCTGAGGAATTGGGTTGATCTCATTTTTCTCTTTTTTGTGGAACGTAAATATATGGTATATGTCTAATAAAACACCAGAAACTGAACAATGGTTCTGACGGCAGAAAAGCGGAAAATTTGCGCCATTTTTAAATTATTTTAATTTTTTTTCCCCCAGTGATTTTTTTTAACCAATTTCATTAACTTGCTCTGCGACAACTGAAGTTTTCTACCAAAAGACTTGCTCTTGAAGTGATAATTCAGCGGGTGTAAACTATTTTTTTAACAAACAGAAATTTTAAATTCTAAAAACGAAAGTCATGGCTGAAACTAAACCAAATGCAGCTGCTAAAGCATCAACATCCAAAGGTGGAGGAAACGCAATTTCTTATCTGGCACCCATTATTTGTGTTATCGCCGGATATGTAGTATGGAGATTTGTTTTGGGTAATCCGGATGGATTTTCCAAGCCGGATGAATTGGGTGGTTTCTGGCCCTCACACAAAGGACCAACTGGTGCCTGGAACAAAATGTACGAAGGTGGAATCATCGTTCCTTTGTTGATCGGTTGTCTTTTCATGGTAATTGTATTCTCAATCGAGCGCTTCCTGACCATCAGTAAGGCTACAGGAACTGCTTCAAACGCAGAGTTTGTACGCAAGGTTCAATTTGAACTCGCCAACAAAAATGTAGACGCTGCCATCGCTCTTTGTGATAAGCAAAAAGGAAGCGTAGGTAATGTAATGAAGGCTGGTTTGAAGAAGTACAAAGAAATGATTTCTTCATCAGAATTCTCTACTGACCAAAAGGTTGCTGCCATCCAAAAAGAAGTAGAAGAAGCCACAGCGCTTGAACTTCCAATGTTGCAGAAGAATCTTGTAT
>CALPWM020000253.1 GCA_943327275.2 Chitinophaga pinensis | reverse complement strand
GTGGTCTGTTTCAACATTTTTTTCGATTGCCCGCTGCAGGGCATCTGTTTGCCTGGTGTAAATATCGGTCAGCAACAGGTCAAGATCCAGGTCCCGGCTGATGACAATCATTTTATCTGGCTTGCCGTCCAAAGCACAGACCCTTGTTTGCAAACCGTCAATATCTTCGTGCAATTTTACCCTTCTGATGTCAATGACTGTATGGCTACTGTCTTGCCCGGCAGCAGAAAAAGCCATAAATGGCAATAAAATCCATGTAAACAAACGCAGTGGAATCATTCAGTGTAAAATTAAGACTTAATTTCCAGCAGCACCTGTGTAGATCGCTTAACAATTTAATAATCCAGCTTAAAGGTGATATCCTGCTTCAGATGTTAACTTTGTGTAAACAACCCAATACCATGGCGCCAGCCGCAAAAAAAATCCTGATTGCAGATGATGAGCCAGACATTTTGGAAATCATCACCTACAACCTTCAGCTTCATGGATACGATGTTGTTACTGCCAAAGATGGAGACCAGGCGATTCAAAAAGCACGGGAAACCAATCCAGACCTGATCATTCTGGACATCATGATGCCCAAAAAAAATGGCATTGAGGTCTGTAAAATCCTTAGGGGCCAACCTGCATTTGATAATACCCTTATTGTCTTCCTAACCGCCTTGAACGACGAACTCTCCCACGTAAAAGGACTTGAATTTGGGGCTGACGACTTTATCAGCAAACCCATCTCCCCCAAGGTAATGGTTTCAAAAGTGAACGCTTTCTTCAGAAGGGTAGCCAAGCCTGAAGACTCCAAAGCGGTTGAGGTGGGTGAGCTAAGGATTGAACCGGAAGAATACATGGTTTATTACAAGGGAGTGCCTATCAGCCTTGCCAAAAAAGAGTTCGAACTGCTTAATTATTTGGCATCAAAGCCTGGAAGGGTCTTTTTGCGCAATGAGATCCTGAACCAGATCTGGGGCAGTGAGGTGATTGTTGGAGACAGGACGATTGATGTACATATCAGAAAAATAAGGCAGAAATTGGGCGTAGATTGTATTACGACGGTCAAAGGTGTTGGCTATAAATTTGACATCTGAGTTAGGCCCAAATAAGCATTGAATACTGTAGATTGCAGTATGTTCGACTCGAAGAACTATTCTCCACAAAAGATTGCATTGTTTTCTGCCAGCACAATAGGCCTGCTGGCTTCAATGATTGGAGGTTGGACGTCCAAAAGCTTGGTTGCTGCCCTTATCATTTTAGTGATCATTTTTGGCTTCACTTTTTGGGTTGTGCGCTTCTTGGTTGAAAAATTTGTTCACCGCCAGATCAAATTGATTTATAAATTCATCAACCAAACAAAAGCGTCTAAAAGAGAGGAGTTTTTTCAGAAAAAAGTACTGCCAATGCAGCGACTTGTGGATGTTGGTGAAGAGGTTTTGCAATGGGCCGACCAAAGAAAAGCGGAGATGGAATTGCTTGAAAAAAATGAAGCCTTCAGGAAAGAATTCCTTCAAAACCTGTCCCATGAATTCAAAACGCCCGCATTTGCCATACAGGGTTACCTGGAAACGCTGTTGGCAGGAGCCATGGACAACCCTGAGGTCAGTCACAAATTCCTTACAAACGCCTACAAGAATACAGAACGGTTGATCAACCTGATTTCAGACCTCGATGAAATCACAAGACTCGAAAGCGGTAAACAAGAGCTCCACTATCAAAATTTTATCATTCAAGACCTGATCAATGATGTGTATGAATCATTGACCATCAAGTCAGTCGCAAAAAACATCCATTGCCAGATCAAGAAAGGGTGCGAACAACCCATCAGGGTTTATGCAGACAAGGAAAAGATCAGGCAAGTATTGATCAACCTGGTTGACAATGCCATCAAGTATGGCAACCAAGAGGGAAAAGTTGAGGCCAGCATTTACAAGACAGATGACAAAACCATTCTGGTGGAAATAACAGACGATGGCATTGGCATTGCAGAAGAGCATATCTCCAGAATATTTGAACGATTCTACAGGACAGATTATGGCAGGAGCAGGAATATCGGAGGAACGGGCCTTGGGTTGGCCATCTGCAAACACATCATTGAAGCCCATGGACAGTTCATCCAAGCAAGAAGCACACCTGGCATTGGTACAACTTTTGGATTTACCCTGAATAAGATAAAAGAACAGGTTTAAGCCGATGCAATCAAATCGAGTGGAGATTCCACAAGGGTAGCAACCTTTCCATGAATCACGGACTCTACTATTTTTTCAACCGGAGTTGACAATGAGAATGGCAGAGACTGTCTGTGTTCAAAAATCCACTTGTTAAAATACACAGGGAAGTAATCATCAATGGCATCAACTACTGCTACATTAAACTCCTTCAAAGCAGCAGCGTTACAGGCCTGCTCATATTGACCATGCATGGGCAATACCATCAACTGCTTACCCAAATACAGCGCCTCAGCAGGTGTCTCAAAACCTGCACCAGTAATGATTCCATGAGACCTGATCAGGCTATCATCAAACATGGATTGGCTTAAGGGCAACAACTTTACGTTGTCTTCCTGAAGCACATTTTCAACTTGCTTTGAAAATAGGTGAAACTTGAAATTTTTTAACCGCTGCAGTTGCTTGACGACCAAATGATCTGCGTAATGCCCAAGATATACAGTTATATGCCCTTCATTCACGGGTATGGCATTCAGGATGGAAGGCTTGATGACAGGCGAAAATATATTGTCATCATATTGCTTGAAATGAAGCCCTACCGATCTCGTTCCACTGGCATAATTAGACAATATCCATTCTCCCAAAGGATTTTTTACTTTGGGCCGGGGCACTTTTTTACTCACAAAACTTGCCTGATGCCCAAAATGGACAGATGGAATGCCTTTTAATTTGCATGCCAACGAAGTAATGCATTCAAAATCATTGATCACCAAATCGTATTTTTCAATGGGAAGAAACCTGGCTTCACTGATTATCTTTCGCAAACGTATTCCAAGAACTGTCTTCATCACATCAATACCCCCTGACTGCTCATCATACTGCAAACTGACCCCTTTGCTTCTGTAGGCAACAGGCATTGATGTCTTTAATGCACTGTTGTTTCCACTGAGGAAAATATCAACATCACCGTACTTTTGCAAAAGCGGCAAAATGGCATTGGCCCTGCTGATATGGCCATTTCCGGTGGCTTGAACTGCGTAAAATATTTTCATCATCAATCAATGTGTAGCAGAAGCAATTGAAGTAAAGAACAGGGCAACTTCATCAGTAAGTACATTGAGCATTGGAATCCGATTGTTGCTGCGCATTTGAATTACTTCTGGCACTGCATGCTCTTTTTCATTGAATGAATGTATGCTCCAAGCCCCTTCGTTATACTCCAGTGTCGTTAGGTTCTCTATCCAATCGCCACTGTTCATGTAATTGACGGAACTCGAACCCGTAGAAATGGTTCTTATCTGTGGCTGATGGATATGACCACAAATCACCGTATCATATCCTTTAGCAATCGCCAATTCTGCTGCCGTTTGTTCAAAATCACCAATCCAAGCAACTGCTTTTTTTACACCATTTTTTACCTTCTTGCTAAAACTCATTTTTTCTTTACCAAAGGTCTTGAGTACCCAATTGATGGCCCTGTTCACCAAAATCAAAAGGTCATACCCATGCCCGCCCAATTTAGCAATCATTTTGGCACTACCTTTTGTGGTAGCATCAAATACATCCCCATGAAAAATCCAAGTTTTCTTACCGTCAATTTCAATCACCAGCTTGTCAACCATTTGAAAATTGCCCAACTCTATACCACTATACCTTCTGAGCGATTCATCGTGGTTACCAGTGATATAAACAATTTGTGTCCCTTT
>CALPWM020000252.1 GCA_943327275.2 Chitinophaga pinensis | reverse complement strand
GCTCAACGACGATCCCAATGTGTTGGATGCAAGGCTGAGCAAAATTGCTGCTGCAGCAAAAGAAAACTATTTCGGAAGGACAGCCGTCAAGGTGGTTGCCGATGCCAGGTTTGGCGCGATAGGCAGTCCTGCACCTGATTTCACACAACAGGATGTTGACGGGAAAGATGTAAAACTTTCCTCCTTCAAAGGGAAATATGTACTGATTGATTTCTGGGCTAGCTGGTGTGGACCCTGCCGCCAGGAAAATCCCAATGTGGTCAATGCTTACAACAAATTCAAGTCAAAAAATTTCACTGTATTGGGGGTTTCCCTTGATCGGGCCAAAGACAAATGGATTGAGGCCATCAAGGCGGATAACCTTGCCTGGACCCAGGTCAGTGATCTCAAATTCTGGAGCAATGCCGTTGCGGTTCAATACAAGGTTCAAAGCATACCACAGAATTATCTGGTGGATCCCAATGGCCTGATCATCGCTAAAAATCTCAGGGGAGAAGAGCTGCAATCCAGGCTGGCAGCACTGCTGAAATAATGCTCAGAAATATACATCCTCGATCAATAAAAATGCAGGATGATCATGTTCATCAAGGCTGATGGAGAGTATATCATACTGAACCCATTTGAATCCCCGGTTGATCCTGATGTAGGCCGTGCCTGCTGAAATAAAATACCTGAGTTTGTTTCTATCTACCAATTTCTCAGGATAACCAAACCGGGTTGTCCTTCTGGTTTTGACTTCAAAGAAATGCAATCTGCCCGCCTTGGACGCAACGAGATCAAGCTCCCAATGGCCATATCTCCAGTTTTGGTTTCGTATGTTATAGCCATTGTTTTCAGCCCAATTGCGGGCCAATTGTTCTCCCAGCTTTCCCGTTTCATTGTGTCTTGCCATAATGTCTTATTGATTTAACTTTGCAATGCATCAGTAAAATCCTCTACAAAACTCCATTAGACTTTCAAAAAATCAACGGGAAATGCACAGCTTAAAAGGGAGAATTCAACACTATACCTGGGGTGGAAACACCTTTATTCCATCGCTATTTCAACAAGCTTCCAGTGAACAACCCTCTGCTGAATATTGGCTGGGGATTCATGCGGGAGCACCTTCCCAGGTCGTGTTGGGCCAAGGGGCATCTACATCCTTGCAAGCACTGATCAATTCAGACAAGGCCAGGTACCTGGGCAAATCCGTAAAGGATCAGTTCGGCAATCTCCCTTATCTTTTGAAAATCCTTGATGTAAAAGATATGCTGTCGATTCAGGTCCACCCCAACAAGCAGGCTGCAGAGGAAGGGTTTAAAAAAGAGAATGAATTAGCGATTCCGCTTACAGCCCCTAACCGCAATTACAAGGACGACAACCATAAGCCCGAGATGATGGTGGCCCTGAGTGATTTCTGGTTGTTGCATGGCTTTTCACCAGTGATTGCAGCGCAGCTTGATGCCTATGCATTCTTGAAAGGCTTCAAGGAAATTTTCCAGGCAGAAGGAATCAGAGGGCTCTACCAACAGGTAATGGAGATGCCACAGGAAGCAATAAATCAATTGATCGCGCCTCACATAAATGCTATCATGCCATTGTACGAGGCCAATGAATTATCCAAAACGTCACCTGATTTTTGGGCTGCCAGGGCGGTCCATAATTTTTGTGGAGATGGTCATTTTGATCGGGGTATTTTTTCAATTTACCTTTTCAATATCCTCAATTTGAAACCGGGTGAGGGGATTTTTCAAGGAGCTGGGTTACCCCATGCCTATCTTGAAGGCCAGAACATTGAGTTGATGTCTAACTCAGACAATGTATTGAGGGCTGGTTTGACACCCAAGCATGTTGATATTGCCGAGTTGTTGGCCAATACAGCCTTTGTTCCAACCATTGCAGAAATCATACCTGGTTCCTTAAACAAAACGGTGCAGCATTATCCCTGTCCCATTGGAGATTTTTCGCTGAGTGCCTATTTTTTAAGAGCAGGTGAAAAAAAGGAATTCACTGTGGACTCGCCCAGCATCTTCCTGATGCTCAATGGGCAGGTTCATTGGAAAGGCAATGCCAGTGCGGTTCTTCAAGGGGCAGCTGCATTTTTTTCAGCGCCTGGCGAAAAGCTGTTTGCCGAAGCAACTGTTGATACAAACCTTTTTGTGGCTGCTGTACCCCAATAATAATTCACACTATACACATCATGAGGATAACTGTGTCTGTATTTTCTTTCCTAGGAATATTAAATCACTAATTTTGTTAAAATGGCGAACATGAAAGCTTCAAAATATACGTTGTTATCCTTCCTTATGTTGATTGTTGTTGCGGCAGCATACCGCGCAATTCCAGGACGTCCCTGGGGCTTTGCTCCGCAGTTTGCGATGGCCATCTTTGGTGGAGCGGTTATCAAAGACAAAAAACTTGCATTCTTGTTGCCCTTGCTTTCATTGTTAATTTCAGATGTTTTTTATGAGCTGCTATACATCAATGGAATCTTTGAAATCAAAGGTTTTTACGAGGGAATGTGGATCAACTACCTGTTGTTCGGATCACTGACGATTGTTGGATTCTTCATCAAAAATGATAAGCCCCTTTCCATCGCCAAAGGAGCTGTAGCAGCACCAACCATTTTCTTTTTTGCTTCAAATTTCATCACATGGTTGGGAAGTGGCGGATACAACAGGCCTAAGACTTTTACTGGTTTGACCCAGGCTTTCATTGATGGAATTCCATTTTACACCAATAGCCTTGTGGCTACATTTGTTTTTGGAACGGTTCTTTTTGGTGGATTTTATTGGCTGAAAAAATCAGCCTTCAGTAACCAAGTGGCTTAACCTTCGTAACCTGTATCCTCTACAAGATTTCCTCCGTCAGCAGCTGCAGTGGCCAGTTCATCGCAACGTTGGTTGTATGGGTTTGACGCATGTCCTTTTACCCAAATGAATTTGATGGTATGCAGCCTTGAGAGCTGGTGATAGCGACGCCAGAGATCACTGTTTTTCTTACCACCCTTGAAGTTGGTGGCCATCCATTTGTCCAGCCATCTTTCCATGACGGCCTGAACTACATATTTGCTGTCAGAATAAACTTCGATATTCAACCCAGGTCTTGTCAGAGATTCCAGTGCTGCAATCACAGACATCAGCTCCATCCTGTTGTTGGTGGTATGCTTATATCCTTTTGAGATTTCCTTGCTTTTGCCTCCCCATATTAAAATGGCGCCATAGCCGCCCCTGCCAGGATTGCCCCTGGCAGCACCGTCAGTGTAAATCGTTAGTCCGTTGGCGTTGATCATTTAACAACCGTAACCTTGATGGTATTGGTAGGAAGATGGAGCTCAATCGGTGTACTGCCTGTATTGACCACCACTTCGCCTTCACGGATGAATCCTCTTTCTTTCAAGATCTTGATCTGGTCTGAAATAATTTCATCCAAACTCACTTCTTCGTCATAGAAAAAAGCCCTGATTCCCCAGCTGAGGCTCAGTTGGTTAACCAATGTTCTTTCTTTGGTGAAGATGTAAAGATTTGATTTTGGGCGGAAGCAACTCAACATAAATGCGGTATAACCGGTTTGTGTCATGCCTATCAAGGCATCTGCATTTGTATTTTGAGAAAGTTTACAAGCAGTCAAGCAAACTGCATCACTGATGAAGGTAGGAGAGTGTGGAAGGGGCTTGATGTCTTCATCCCTGTTGTAACGGTATTCTGATTTTTCTGCTTCGATGATGATTTTGCGCATGGTTTCGACGACCAAGGCTGGGTGCATACCTGTTGCTGTTTCACCGCTGAGCATAACAGCGTCAGCACCTTCCAATACAGCATCGGCAACGTCTGTGCTTTCGCTCCTGTTAGGCTTTACACGGTCAATCATGCTTTCCATCATTTGTGT
>CALPWM020000251.1 GCA_943327275.2 Chitinophaga pinensis | reverse complement strand
GGGATGGTAGAACGGCGGATGAGGGCTGCCATTCATGGGGTTGCCAGTTTTTGGTTTACGGCATGGGTAGATGCCGGTCAACCTGATCTGTCTCAACTGCGCTCTTCTTTAAATTAAGTATCTTTGCTTTGCTGCTGCCATTCCATTTTCTAAGCAAACAGTAACATGATACACAATTTCAATGCGGGTCCGAGCATCCTTCCAAAAGAGGTATTTGAAGAGGCCAGTCGTGCCATTCTTGATTTCAATGAAACCGGATTATCCATCCTGGAATTCGGCCACAGAACGCCGATGTTTGAATCAGTGGTCAGTGAGGCCATGGAGCTGGTCAGGGAACTGATGCAACTGGATGGCAACAAGGAAGTGATGTTCCTGCACGGAGGGGCATCTACCCAGTTTTTCCAGGTGCCGATGAATTTTCTTTCCAAGGAAAAAAATGCTGCTTATTTGGATGGTGGTGTCTGGGGCTCCAAGGCCATCAAGGAAGCCAAATTGTTTGGAGATGTTGAAGTGGTTGCTTCTTCCAAAGACCGCAACTACAGCTATATCCCAACGGGGTATGCCATACCCGACAATGCCGCTTATTTTCATTATACCACCAACAATACCATAGAAGGAACCCAAATGCAGGGCATCCCTTCAACATCCGTTCCCCTGATTGCAGACATGAGCAGTGATATCCTCAGCAGTGTCATGGACTTCAACAGGTTCTCCTTCATCTATGCAGGAGCCCAAAAAAATATTGGAGCAGCAGGGGTAAACCTTGTGGTGGCAGATAAAAATTTTCTTGAAACAGGAAACAAGTCCATCCCTTCCATGATGGATTACAGGCAGCATGTTGCCAATGGTTCCATGCTCAATACACCTCCTGTTTTCGCCATCTATGTTTGCCTGCTCACCCTCAGGTGGCTGAAGAAAATCGGAGGTGTAGCAGCCATCGAAACAATCAACAACCAAAAGGCGGAGCTGCTGTACAGCACGCTGGAATCAATACCCATGTTCAACCTGCCGGTTCCACCCCAGGACAGGAGCAAGATGAATGCAGTCTTCACCATGCAAGATCCTGCATTGGAAAAACTGTTCCTGGCAAGGTGCAAAGAGGAAGGAATGGTCGGTGTCAAAGGCCACCGGAGTGTCGGTGGATTCAGGGTCTCCATGTACAATGCCATGCCTTTGAGCAGTGTGGTGGATATCACAGCCCTTATCAAGGATTTCGCAAACAAACACGCATAGCAAAGCAGAATACCATGGCAACAATTTTTCCTTTCAGGGCAGCAAGGCCCCAAGCAACATTGGCAACTGAAGTTGCTGCTCCGCCCTATGATGTACTCTCAAGTGATGAGGCACGTACTGCGGTGGCTGGCAATCCGCATTCATTCCTCCATGTTACCAAGTCTGAGGTGGATATGCCCGTTGAACTGAGCATTTACGACAGCTCCGTTTATGAGAAGGCCAAGTCCAACCTTGAAGCGATGTTGACATCGGGGGTTTTGTTTCAGGATGCCACACCCTGTTACTATATCTATGAACTGGTGATGGACGGAAGAAGCCAGACGGGCTTGGTTTGCTGTTCTTCTGTTGATGATTACGAAAACGATATCATCAAGAAGCATGAATTCACCCGTCCAGAAAAAGAGCAGGACAGGATCAACCATATCAAGATAACAAGGGCCCAAACGGGGAATGTATTTCTTGCCTACCGCAATGTTGCGTCTTTGGATCAATTGATCAGGGATTGGAAAAAAAATAACCTGCCTGCATATGATTTCAAGGCTGCCGATGGGATCAGCCACCGCATTTGGGTCATTGCTGCTGAAGATGCAGTAAACAGCATCACCACCATTTTTGAAAAAGAAGTTCCCTGCACCTATATCGCAGATGGCCACCACCGTGCAGCAAGCGCTGCAAAGGTCCGTGCTGCTTTGGGAGAGGCTGCAGGTCCTGAAGCCGATGGCTTTCTTACCACCTTGTTTCCTGCTGATGAGCTAAAGATTATGCCTTACAACAGGGTAGTGAAGGATCTCAACGGCATGGAGCCCAATGAATTGATCAGTGCCTTGCAGGAGGATTTCATGGTATCTTCTTCTGAAGTACCGGTTGATCCTGCGAATCTCCATGAATTTGGGATGTACATGGAAGGAGAGTGGTATCACCTTACATCCATCGAGGGAACCTACACTGATGACCCGATTGGTGTCTTGGACGTATCGATTTTTTCCAGGAATATCCTGGAAAAATTCCTTGATATTCAAGACCAAAGAACGGATAAGAGGATCGATTTTGTGGGTGGAATCAGGGGCTTGAAGGAACTGGAAAAACGCGTAGACAGTGGAGAGATGAAGGTGGCTTTCAGCTTTTATCCTGTAAGCATTGGGCAATTGTTCGATATTGCAGATAGCGGTAATGTGATGCCTCCAAAGAGTACCTGGTTTGAGCCAAAATTGCGTGATGGTTTGCTGACCCATTTGATCTAATTTTATGGCCATGATCCGGTTAAGGTTATTCATCATTTTGTCCTTTGTGTTTGTTGCAGCGAATGCCCAACAAACTGTGCAACAGTTGAGGGAAACTGCGATTACATTCCAGCGGCAATCAGATTACAGCAATACCATGATGGTGCTTGCAAAGGCACTTGAAATGGAGCCGACAAACCTGACACTGCTCAAAGATGTAGCCTTCACTTATTACCTGGCGGGAGATTACAAGCGGGCGGCTGAAAGGATTCTTCCTTTGACCGAGCGGGAAGATGCTGATGTGCAGGCATTTCAAATTGCAGGAAATATTTTTAAGGCAACGGAAGAATACAAACAATGTGATAAGGTCTACAAAAAGGGTTTGAAGAAATTTGATGCAAGCGGACCTTTGTTTGCAGAGTATGGAGACTTGCTCTGGACGCAGCAAAAACCAGCAGAAGCCATTAGCCAATGGGAGACAGGCATAACCGTCGATCCATCCTATTCCGGCAACTATTACCATGCAGCAAAATTTTATTTTGCCGCAGCAGACAAGGCAAGAAGTCTGGTGTATGGGGAGGTTTTTGTCAATCTTGAGAGCTATTCTGTGCGTACTGCAGAAATCAAAATATTGTTGTTGGAATCCTATAAGCGTGTGTTCATGCCAGGAGAAAGCAAGCAACATTTTATCAAGCCAACCACTCCTTTTGAACTCAAGTTTCTGGAGATCATGAACAAACAGTCATCCCTTTCTTTGCGTGGGATTACACCAGAAACCTTGCTGGTCATCAGGTCCAGGTTTTTGTTGGACTGGTTCAATGATTCTGCTGGAAAATATCCATTCAAGTTGTTCGAACATCTTCAATACCTGATGCGTGAAGGCATGTTTGAAGCCTATAACCAATGGCTTTTTGGTCAGGCCACAGATCCAAGCGCATACCAAAATTGGACAAGGACGCATGAAGAGCAATACTTGTTGTTTTCAAATTACCAGCGCAACAAGTTGTTCCGCATGCCAGCATCACAACATTATTTCTAGTCCTCTACACCATAAATGCGTTCAATCGCATCTGCATGTTTTTCCATGATGACCTTGCGCTTCAGTTTCAATGTTGGGGTAAGTTCACCACCATTGATGGTCCATTCTGCATTGATCAATTCAAATTTCTTGACTTGTTCAACAGGGTTGAAATGCTGGTTGTATTTTTCAACGATTGATTTATAGTGCTCAATCACTTTTGGGTGGTCCAATATTTTTTCAGGAGATGAAAAAACAATACCATGTTTCCTGCTCCAGGACAGCAAATTACCCATCGTGGGTACAATCAGGGCTGCAGTGAATTTTCTTTCTGCACCTACCACCAACATCTGTTCAATGAAAGCTGATTCTTTCATCTTGTTTTCAATGGGCTGGGGGGCAACATATTTTCCGCCACTGGTTTTGAAAATCTCTTTTTTCCTGTCGG
>CALPWM020000250.1 GCA_943327275.2 Chitinophaga pinensis | reverse complement strand
TGGTGATTTTGAGTTCATCGTGATGGAAAAATTCCTCAGCCAGGACAACGAACTTCCTTTCTGGGAGCGGGTGGTGATGAAACTTTATTTTTGGCTGAAGGAAGTTTCCCTGTCAGAAGAAAAAGGATTTGGATTGGATGCCAGCAATGTAACGGTTGAAAAGTTTCCATTGGTGGTGGCTCCGGTCAAAAGTTTAAAACTGAAACGCATCATACAAGATGAAGAATAATCCTGATACCCTTCGTGTGCTCATTGTCGGTTGTGGCAATATGGGCGCTTCACATGCCATGGCCTTTCACATGATGCCAGGGGCAGAAATTTGTGGAATTGTTTCTATCGGTAAAAGCAAGGAATTATTGAATGAGAAACTAGGGGGTGGTCACCTGCTTTTCAGTGATTACCAGGAAGCCCTGAATGCTACCAATCCAGATGCTGTTTGCATTTCAACCTATCCAGATACCCATGAGGCTTTTGCTGCTTTGGCATTTGAAAAAGGATGCCATGTGTTCATGGAGAAGCCCATCGCAGATTCAGTGGCTGGGGCTGAACGTGTGGCAGCAGCAGCAAAAAATTCTGGAAAAAAACTCGTTGTTGGTTATATCCTCCGTCATCATCCCTCCTGGATTAAATTCATTGAAATTGCGCAGCATCTCGGGAAGCCTTTGGTGATGCGGATGAACCTGAACCAGCAAAGCCATGGCTACATGTGGGATGTGCACAGGAACCTCATGAAAAGCCTCAGCCCGATTGTGGACTGTGGCGTGCATTACATTGATGTGATGTGTCAGATGGTCAGGTCTAAGCCTGTGCAGGTTTCAGCAATTGGTGCAAGGTTGACCAATGATATCCCTGAAGGAAATTACAATTATGGCCAGTTGCAGATCAGGTTTGAAGATGGATCTGTGGGCTGGTACGAGGCCGGATGGGGGCCCATGATCAGTGAGACAGCATTTTTTGTCAAGGATGTGATTGGACCCGAAGGATCTGTTTCCATCGTTGCCAAAGATGCCGGGGCTGCCGGAAAATCAGATTCAGTTGAGGCCCATACCAAAACGGAATCATTGCGCTGGCACCATGCAACCATTGACGAAAACAATGCCTTTGTTCGTAAAGATGATTGGATCGATCTTACAGACGAGCCAGACCACCAAGAACTCTGCAACCGCGAGCAGGCCTATTTTCTGAAGGCCATTCAGGAAGATATTGACCTTACAGATCATGTTGAAGACGCTGTAAATAGTCTTCGCATCGCATTCGCCTGTGATGAAAGTGTGCGAACAGGAGAAGTGGTTAAACTCTAACCTTTACATTAATTAAAGTAATGCGCCGATTTGGGTTTACCCGAATCGGCGCATTGTTATAGTTGGGGTAAAATGCTTTTTGAATTTTACCCCAACCATTTGCAAATGCTGTTATTTTGTTTTTTCTTTTTCTATCGCTTTTTTAACGTTGGCCTCATATTGGGCATTGATTTCCATTGCCTTTTTTTCAGCCGCTTCCACCCTGGATGAAAGGGTCTTGATGCTCTCCTGTTGCAGGTTGCTGGGCCCCGCCTCATTGAAACAAATCGCCTGGTACACTTGGGTGATGTCTTCCCTAAGCCTTGTTTCATCAGCAAACATGGAAGTTTGCTTGGTAGGAATCAGGGTTGCTCTCAGGGTTTCCAATGCTGTCAGGTATTCAGTTCCAATCGCGATTGATTTTTTGTTCTTCAATTTTGCAACATCTTCTTTATAGGTTTTTTGCTTGTCTGCAATGCCTGCAACGATAGATGCCAGCGATGTATGAAGAGTATACAATTTCATGGCTGCCTCAAACTGTGCCTTTCTTTCTGTCAGGCTGAAGCTTGAAGTTTCTTCATGTACCAAACGGAACGGCTGTTTGTACTCATCTTTTCCCACTTTCAATGTAACTGTATAGTTTCCAGGCAGTACCTGTGGAGCGATAGCACCGCCATTGTCAGGCTTTGTAGCTCCTGTGGCTGTCTTGGGTGGTGCAATCCGCTGAGCCCAGGTAACACGGTTTACTCCTTTTCTGTTGGTTGCAGGGATGGACTGTACCAGTTTGCCTTCTGCATCATGTATCTCAAGTTTGACGGTGCCGGAATTGATCCTGTCCTTGAAATAATATTGGAAGGGTTTGATGGATGGTGCATTCGGTGCAACCCAACCTCCGGTGCTTGGGAACCCCCCATTGCCAAAACTTCCTGTAGAAAGGGTGATATCACCTGTTTCAAAAAGATGAACATCTTTTGCAAGGATCTCATTGGTGAGTCCGCGCATGGCAGAAATATCATCCACAACCATGATACCCCTTCCATGGGTAGCTATGATCAGGTCATTGGTGGTGGGATGGATTTTTATGTCACGCACCAGTGCATACCAAGGGATGTTGTTTTTCATCCTGAACCAGTCTTTGCCGGCATTCAGGCTGGCAAAGAGTCCCATTTCTGTTCCCAGAAACAGGAGGTTGGGATTGACGGGGTCTTCGATGATTTTGTGTGCAAACCCGCTGAACTCATTGCTGGAAAATGCTTTCCATGTTTTTCCTCCATCTGTGGACTTGGCTGCATAGGTATTGTGGTCGCCATACATGTGGTTGTCAAACGTTGCATAGACAATCTCTTTGTTGACATGCGAAGGCTCAATGCTGCTGACCCATGTTTGCGCGGGGATCCCAGTTCCATTGATGTTTACAGAGGTATTGGTCCAGGTCTTTCCTGCATCGCGGGTCAGTTGAAGGTTTCCATCATCGGTTCCCACCCAGATTATTTTTTCATCCAAAGGAGATTCAGCAATGGTGAAAATAGTGGTATGGTTTTCTGCGGAAGTATTGTCTGCACTCAGACCACCATTGTTTTCCTGTTCCTGTTTTTTCTTGTCATTGGTGGTAAGGTCTGGTGAAATGCGCTGCCAATTCCTTCCCTGATCAGCAGAACGGTAAAGATATTGTGCTGCAGTATAGAGGTTCTTGGGATTGGCTTTACCTGTGACAATTGGGGTGTTCCAGTTCCACCTGAGTTTCTCTTCAGCACTGGTTTGCAGCGGGCGAATGCTCACAGATTTTACTGTTTTGAGATCAACCCTGTTCACATCACCACCCTGAGATTCTGCATAGGCAATGTTCGGATCTGTAGGATCTGGGACCACCCAGAAACCATCACCACCATAGATAGGTTTCCAGTCACCATTGGCCACACCTCCTGCAGTTGAGGAAGGAGCAACCCAACTTCCGTTGTCTTGCAACCCTCCAAATACTTTGTAAGGCTTGCCCATGTCATGGTCTACATGGTAGAACTGTCCGACGGGCAAGTTTTGGATAAAGGTCCAGGTAGCACCCCTGTCAAGGCTCATGTAAACGCCACCATCTGTTCCCAGGTAAAGCTGATTGGTGTTGGATGGGTTGATCCAGAGTGCATGGTGATCACTGTGTACCCAGCCCCCTTCACCACTCGCTTCTGCAAAAGAATAGCCTCCGTCGCTTGAATAAGAAAACGAATAAGCAGGGCGGTAAACCCTTTTGGGATCTTTGGGGTCAATCACCAGTGTGCTGAAGTAAAATGGCCTTGATACTACATTGAGTGAAGCACTTTGCTGTTTCCAGCTTGCGCCACCATCGGCTGAAATGTACAAGCCTGTTTGTTTTGCTTCAACGATCGCCAAAAGGTTGTTGGGAGAAGAAGGTGAGATCGCAAGAGCCGTCCTGCCAATGGGTTTTGCGGGCAATCCATTCTCAAGTTGTTTCCAGGTCTTTCCTGCATCCATGCTTTTCCAGATGCCGCTTCCTTCTCCGCCAGATGAAAATGAGTAAGGGGTTCTCCTGAACTCCCAGGTGGTCGCGTAGAGTGTGTTCGGATTGCTCGGGTCGATGGAAATGTCTGCACATCCCGCTTTGTCAGAGATGAAGAGAATTTTTTCAAATG
>CALPWM020000249.1 GCA_943327275.2 Chitinophaga pinensis | reverse complement strand
GGGATGATAGCCTTTGCGCATGTCAGCATATTCATAAGTATGCGTTCCATCGAACATAAATAGACCATGGCTGTCATAGGGGAAATGAGATGGAACGCAATCCAGGATAACCCCTATGCCTTCCTGGTGAAAAAAATCAATCATGGCCATGAACTCCTCAGGATTACCGAAGCGAGAAGTCGGCGCAAAATATCCTGTGCCCTGATAACCCCAGCTACCATCAAACGGATACTCCATTACAGGCATAAACTCCACATGGGTAAATCCCATCTGTTTCACATACGGAACCAACCGCTGTGCAATTTGCCAGTAACTGAAATAAGATTCCTCATCAAGAGGGTCTGGCCTCATCCAACTGGCCAGGTGCACTTCGTATACAGCATATGGAGATTCTAGTGAGTTGTGTTTCTCCCTGGTTTCCATCCACTGCAAGTCTTTCCAATCATATTCAAAATTCCATGTGATGCTGGCTGTAAGGGGTTTCTTCTCCCAAAAATGAGCATAAGGATCGCCCTTTTGCATGATTTTTCCTTCGAAACCATGAATGGAGTACTTGTAAACTTCTCCCCTTTTGCAATTGGGAATAAAACCCTCCCAGATACCTGATTTGTCTAACCTTACAAAAAGAGGATGAATGCCATCTTGCCAGTTGTTAAAATTTCCTACAATGCTAACCATGGTTGCATTGGGTGCCCAAACTGCAAAATATGTACCGTCAGTATCCAATACCTCAATTTGTTTGTTTCCAAAAAATTGATAGGCATTGTAAAGGGTGCCTTGTTGAAAATTGTTGATGATCTCCTCAGAAAAAAAAGAATAGTTCCAAACGGGTCCAGAAGTTTGAATAAAATGAACTTCCTCGTAAGGTTTTGGACTGATCTCTTTCTCGTTTGAATGATGCATTGAACAGGTTTAATTCTTCAACTCAAATATCTGAAATGACTTTGAATGAAAAGCTAACCTGGTGGGTTTTGTGATAAAATTATCAGTCATGGTATTGATAAGAAGGTACGTAAAAGCTGATAACCAAGAGACTGAACAATCACTTAAATCACGAAACCATCGGGAATAACTGCCCCTTTTTTGACCACGACGATTCCTTCCTTGATCGAATAAAGTTGATGTTCTGCGTTGGCCAGATGTTTGCCTCCGTTGATGCGAACATCATTTCCAATCCTGCAATTTTTGTCAATGATTGAATTTTTGATATAACACCGCTCCCCAATACCAAGCTTAGGGAGTCCATTGCTCACAGAGGTATTCATCTCATCCAAGGTTTCATAAAAATCAGTACCCATGATGTAGCAACTCACAATGGTCGAGCCATAGCCGATCCTGGTCCTGATGCCAAGCACAGAATGTTCAACCCTCGAAGCATTGATGATACATCCTTCAGCAACAATGGTTTTTTCAAGTGTGGTTCCACTGATCTTTGCCGGGGGCAACATCCTTGCCCGGGTATAGATGGCTTTGTTGTTGTCAAAAAGATTGAATTCAGGAACATCCTGCGTGAGGGCCAGGTTGGCCTCAAAGAATGAATGGATGTTTCCAATATCGGTCCAATAACCTTCGTATTGAAAGCTGACAACATTGTGCTTGCTGATGGAGTAAGGGATAATCTCCTTGCCAAAATCAGTGGCATCCTTGATTTCTTCTTGAAGAAGATCAAACAAAACCTGGCGACCGAATATATAAATACCCATGCTGGCCAGGTAATTTCTACCCTGTGTTTGCATGGCCTCACCAGTATCACTTACCCAATCAGGTAGCAATTCAGCTTGGGGTTTTTCGATAAAGGCCTCAATGATTCCCCCCTCTCCTTTTTTGAGAATGCCGAACTCTGTTGCCTCTTTGGCATCGACAGGTATTGTTGCAATGGATATATCAGCCTTGCTACGCACATGGTTGTCAATCATTTCTTGAAAATCCATCTGATACAACTGGTCTCCCGAAAGGATCAGCACATGACTGAAGTCCTGTTGGTTGATATGCCTCAAGGATTGTCTTACCGCATCGGCAGTACCTTGAAACCAGGTCGGATTATCAGGAGTTTGTTCAGCAGCAATGATGTCTACAAATGCAGAGCTGAATGCACTAAAATGATAGGTATTCTTAATATGCTTGTTCAAAGAAGCTGAGTTGAACTGCGTCAACACATACATTCTTCCAATATTTGAATTCAGGCAGTTAGAAATGGGAATATCAACAAGCCTGTATTTGCCTGCAATGGGTACAGCAGGTTTGCTTCTGGTTGATGTCAAGGGTGATAATCTTGATCCTGCGCCACCGCCGAGTATAACTGCTATTACATTCTTGTTCATGGTCTGTTTGAATATCGTCTAATTTACTGAAAACTTTGGTAAAGGGAAACATATTCCTCTGCACTACGATGCCAGCTGAAGTCTAACGCCATAATCTTTTCTCTTATACTGCGAAAAACTTCTTTTTGTCTGTAAAGAGAAACTGACCGGTAAATACCATGGGTGATGTCTCCAACTGCAGCATCATTGTAGGTGATACCATATCCACCAGGTTCTCCAATATCAATGACTGTGTCTTTGAGGCCACCCGTACTTCTCACTACAGGAATGGTTCCATATCTCATGGCATAAAGCTGGTTCAAACCACAGGGTTCAACCCTGGATGGCATGACAAGAAAATCAGCACCGGCATACATCAAATGGCTCAGTGTTTCATTATACCCAATGAATACATTATAATCACCCTTGGCAATGGATTTTAATTGTGTCAATTGAACCTCTGTTTCTGCTTCTCCATTGCCCAAAACTAGAAAATTCATCTTTCTTCCGATGAATGTAAAACTGTCGGCAATCGCCTGTGGCAGAAGGTCTGCACCCTTTTCCCCTACCAGCCTGCCAATAAAAATAAACAGTGGTTTTTGTGGATCCAATCCGAATTTGTCACAAAGCATACGCTTGTTCCTTTCTTTTCCGGCTTCAGCATCAGGGATTGAAAAATGTTCAGTCAAATATTTGTCATGTGCTGGATCCCATACAGAATAGTCAATGCCATTGAGAATCCCTGTGCATTTACCTCTTTCATATTCAAAGAGTGGTTCTAATCCATTGCTCATTTGTCTGAGTTCGTGGAGATAGGAATTGCTAACAGTAGTTACTTTCCATGAACATTTGATGCCAGATGCCAGTGGATTGATGCTGCCCTTCCATTCAAGCAACCCTCTTTTCCAGCTGTCCCACTGAGGAATATACAGGGTTTTGTCCCAGCTAAAAGATCCCTGGTACTGTGCATTGTGGATGGTTAAAACGGTAGGGATATGCTGAAGCCTTTTGAAAGCATAACAATGTTGCATCATGAATGGCACAAGCGCAGCATGATGATCGTGTACATGAACCACCTGTGGCAGTGCATCCCATGCATTCATCCAATGAACTGCTGCAATTTGAAAAGCGCAAAAACGCTCAGTGTCATCAGCGTAACCATATACCTTCTCCCTGTCGAGCAAACCATTGATGTCAATCAGAAACAATTCAAAACCTTGTGCATTGGACTTTTCTTTAATTACGGTATAGTCAAACCACCAATGGCCAAGATTGGTGGATGCCTTGTGCACCACTTCCCAGTCATGCTCGTAAAGATAAGGGGTCCTGTACATGGGCATGAGCACCTTTGAATGATGCCCTAATTCCTGCTGAAAACGGGGAAGCGAACCCACTACATCTCCCAGGCCACCAGCCTTGGCCACAGGATAGCATTCTGCACTGATATGAATAATGTCCATCTTGGCTTGCATTGATTTTTTTAAATTTAGCATTAAATCAAATGCAATTGTTGATAACAAAAAGTTTTGTACGTAAATAAATATAATTATTTTGAGCCCTCATAAAACAACCTTCCATATGAACCAACAAACAAAGTGGTCTCAATTCGGCGTGCTGATCATCGTT
>CALPWM020000248.1 GCA_943327275.2 Chitinophaga pinensis | reverse complement strand
GATGTTCTGCTTGAGTTCTATCCATCTGTTGAGGCGCTTCCCATCAACGTATTGTATGATTTTATCAACGCCCACATGTGGAGGACAAGCGTATGGCCTTCCAAGTTTTCTTCCACGTTCAACTCAGTGGGTGAAGAAGCAAGGTTCAATGCTACATCAGATGTGACAGACAAGAAAATACTCAGCAATGGAATTTTCTATGGCACCAACAAGGTGCAACAGGCAAACGTGTTCAGCAGTGTTTATGGAAGTGCCTACCTGAACCCAGAATATTCCATCATGACCAACCTCCTGAACCTGGATCTTAAATTCCAGATTTCCAATATCAAACAAAAATATACCCTGTTCCTTGTGAGGAATTCAGCGATCAACGCTGCAGGATATTTTATTGATCCTACTGTCAGCAACAATGTCAATGAACAATGGCGGTATATTCCACCGGGAGGTGGCGCACAACTTACTGGATCCTCTGCGCTGGTCAGGTTGCAACGTATCCTGAATATGCATGTGGTACCAGGAAGGGATATCACCAGTTTGGCAAGCAATGGTGTCGGCATGACCAACGCTGGTGAATTTGTTTCCTACGGAGGCAATAGGGCATTTACATCTGGTAATAGAGATGCTGCAACAACCGCTACAGTACTCGGCACAAAAACTGCTGGGAATGGTACTGTTTATTTTATCAACAGACTCTTGGAGTTCAGTGAAACTCCAGTAGGAAGGCATATTCAATTGTTGGGTACTCCTGCAAATTCTCCCTACAATTCATTCTGGCAATACCTTAATTCTTCTTCTATATTCACTGCGGCTACATCAGAAATTACCGGGGTATCATCCGGCACTTTTTATACATGCTTTATCCCAGACAACAATGCAATTTTGGCTGCCGTGAATGCAGGGTTTCTACCGGGAACTGGTGTTGCTCCTAACAGGAGGCCCTTGTTCAATCCAACAAGTCCTGTTGAAAGAGAGCAGGTAGCCAATTTCATTTACTACCATATCCTTAACAAGAAAAACATTGCAACCGACGGCCAGGAGAGTGGATCGTTTGAAACCCTGTATAAGTTTCCCAACGGAGATCCTTCTACCATTTTTGTCAACAATTCTGTGCCCAATGTTATATCTGTCAACGACATGAGAAACAGATCAGCCAATCTAATCCTGGCTTCAAGCAATGTGTTGAGCAACAGGTGTACCATACATCTCATTAACAATTATCTGCGTTCCAACTAATCTTAGATACATTTCAAATGATATACATGTCAAAAATATTATCAAAAGCTTCAGCGTTGACAATCCTGCTGTCCTTCGCCGGTATGCTGGTAACTGCACAAACAGTGTTGAGGGGTAAGATCATCGATAAGGCCGGCAAACCCATTCAAGGTGTTTCTGTTTCTGAGCTTGATGCGGACAACCGGATTGTAAAGGGCGCCCAAACGGATGTGGCGGGCAACTATGTGTTGAACAATGCCAATGTTGCGAAGAACAGGATTTCTGTATCTTTTATCGGCTACAAAACCATCACCCAAAAAATAAACGGACGCACTGCCATCAACCTTACTTTGGAAGAGAACCAGAGTGATCTTGGTGAGGTCGTGATCACTGCAAGGCCCATCAGTTCCAACGGGATGATGAATATTCCGGAGAAGAACCTGACTACTGCTGTAGCTAAAATCAATGCCAAGGAAATGGAGGAAATGCAGGCGCCAAGCATCGATCAGGCCCTGCAGGGACGTTTGAGCGGTGTTGATATCACGGCTTCAAGTGGTGATCCAGGCGCTGCAATGAACATCAGGATACGCGGTGTTTCTTCGATCAATTCTACAGGTATTCCCATGATTGTATTGGATGGCATGCCCTATGAAACAGAGATCCCTTCTGATTTTAACTTTGGAACCGCAGATGAACAGGGCTATGCGCAGTTGTTGAATATCTCTCCGGCAGACATCATGACCATCTCTGTGCTCAAGGATGCAGCTGCCACCGCCATTTGGGGTGCAAGAGCAGCCAATGGCGTATTGGTCATCACCACCAAAAGGGGTAATATCGGAAAGCCTTCCATCAACTATACCTTCAAGGGTTCAGCCTCCCTGGTGCCCGAAGCCATACCATTGCTCAACGGAGACCAGTATTCATCATTGATTCCCGAGGCATTCATGAACAGGATCGGTACTACTTTGAATACGACCACCAGCAGGGAGTTTAACTATGATCCGAATGACCCATATTGGTTCCGCAACTACAGCAACAATACCAACTGGATTGATGCGATTTCCAGAACTGGTTATGTGCAAGACCATACCATCAGTTTGAATGGTGGTGGTGAAAAAGCGAAATATTTTGCTTCTGTCGGATATTTTGATCAGCAAGGAATTACCATTGGTACTGCACTGCAAAGGATCAGTACCCGCATCAACCTTGATTACAATGTATCGGAAAAGATAAAGTTCTTTACCAGTTTTGCGTACACCCATTCTGACCAGGCCAGGAATTATTTGGGTTCCAGTGCTGCCAGTGGGGAATCTTCCATTCGTGGGATGGCATACATCAAGATGCCCAACCAAAGCGTTTTTGAGTACAATGACAGGGGCGAGCCCACCACCAACTATTTCTCACCTGCAGCCAATATACAGGGACAGTACAGCCGGGTTTACAACCCCGTAGCGATGGCAGACAAAGCCATGTCCACCATCTTTGGTGACCGTGTCATCCCTCGTTTTCAGGTTGACTATGATATCGTGAAAAAAGTGTTGAAAGCCACCTTCGATGTGCAGCTGGATATCAACAGTACAAAAAACAGCAGCTTCTTGCCACAAATCGCTACAGGCCGTCCCAATACCGAGACGGTTGTGAACAGGGCCTACAATGGAGATATTGATGCCTTCAGCGTTGGTACCAAAACAAGCCTTATTTACACGCCCAGAATCAAAAACCAGAACCATGATCTTCAGGCATTCATGAACGTACTGACCAGTGATTACAAGGCAGTTTTTCAGGAGGCCATGACTTCCAATACTGCCTCTTCTCTCCTGGTTGATCCATCTGTAGGATCCCGTACGCAGAATGCTGAGCTCAGGGCTGTTTCCGGAATGAACCAGAACCGTTCTGTTGGTGCCCTTATTGGTGCCCAATACGGCTTCAAGGACAAATACCTTTTCAATGTAACCATGCGTGGCGATGGCAATTCAAGGTTTGGACCGAACTACCGTTACGGTCTGTTCCCTTCTTTGTCGATGCGATACAGGCTCTCCGAGGAGAAATTCCTGAGAGATGTAAAATTCCTGGATGACCTGAGTTTGAGGGCCAGCTATGGTATTGCAGGTGAGGCACCAAGATCTGATTATCTGTTCTACAATACGTATACCACATATGATTATACATACTTAGGGGAAGCGGGTGTCATTCCTTCCAGGATGGAGTTGAAAAACCTTCGTTGGCAAAAGCTCCATGGCACCAACATTGGATTCAACCTGAGCATGTTTGGAGCCAGGTTACGTATGGATGGTGAAATTTACAGGAACAGGACCAAGGACATGTTTTTTGATGGACTTCAAATTGGTTCTTACACAGGATTCAATTCATTGTTCATGAACGTGGGAACCATGGACAACCAGGGTTGGGAAATTGCCGTCTGGACGCAACCCTACAAAACCAAAACCCTGACCATTGGCTTTGATTTTAACCTATCCGCCAATCAAAACATCATCAGGGAAATTTCTGAATTTTATCCCAATACCCGGGGTGATGTTACCAAGAATGGTGATTACCTCCGCCTGTTGCAAGTCAACAATCCATTCGGATCATTTTATGGATACAGGTACAAAGGGGTGTACAGCGACAGGAGTGCTACAGTTGCCAAAGATCCAAAGGGTGCACCCATCGTAGGCCCCAATGGACAGATCATTTACATGCGCTTCAATTATCCAACCACAGATT
>CALPWM020000247.1 GCA_943327275.2 Chitinophaga pinensis | reverse complement strand
TTGGTACCTCAAAAATGCTCCTATTGGTGTCAAAATAGACAAGAATACTGGCTTGCTATATTTCAAAGCAGAAAAATCATATTTCAAAAGCGGTAAATTAAAATATGATGTCCCTTATAAAGTTGAAGTGGGTGTACAGAACCTGAGGGATGCAAAAGACCGCATTGAATCCAGTTTTACCATCATGTTTTACAGCACTGAGGTTGTCGTGTCTAAACTAAAACCAACCATCGGCAATACTGTGCTGCTTGAAGAAGGTGATTCAGTCAAATTCAGGGTTCAGTGCGAAACGGGTACCTTTCCAGTTGAGCAAATCACCATCAACACCAACCTTCCCATCAGCAATTTCAAATCTGTCAATACCTGCGATGATGAGTTTGGCTGGATGATTCCCTATGATTTTATCCGGGAAAATGATACCGCACGCCAGAAAATTTTGGTCCTTCAGTTTATTGGAACGGATAAATTCAGGAACAGTGATACCGCAACCGTACGGTTATTCATCCGACCTGGCATCAACTACCCCCAAAAAAACCAGGAACACATGCAGGTGACCAATGAAATAAAGAAGTATGTCACCAACCTTAAATTGACTTTTTTTGTCATCAGCACCAACATCAAAAAAACAAAAAATACAAGAACGGGTTTTGATATTACTGGTTCAACTACAGCCATGATGGGAACCATTATATCCAGTACAGGAACTTCAGCAGGTTCAAAAAATATGGGTAAAGTACTTCCCTCTGTTGGTCTTACATTGGTTCCAGTAAAAGAAGCAGTTTCACCCAACAAAGTTCAGGAACAAAATACAGCATCCCAAGTCAGGGCAACCATTAAACGGCTTGATTACATGATGACGGAAAACATGACCGTTGGTGACCGGGATCCGGATATTCTATCCAAAACAAAAAAACTAAGGGATGAGCTCAAACAATCTCAGTTACAATTGGTTGACCTGCCGTTGGTTGAATTTGACCCACGTTACTCTCAGGAGGATGCAGAAAAGTACTTCAACAATCCCAAGGTAAACAAGAAATACAAGCTCAAGGTCAACTAAAGATGCTTAAACTATAGGTAACCAAGAATTTTGAGCATGCTCTGTGCAGTTTGTTCCTTTGCATACACCCAATCATGCAGTTTACCGTGCTTGTCCTTTCCTACAATGATATGCTTTGGCGATGGTATCATGCAATGTTTAATTCCACCATATCCACTGATTTGGTCCTGATAAGCTCCAGTATGAAAGAAGCCAAGGTATAAAGGCTCTTTTGACTCATCTCCAGTGATCTTGGGTAAGAACACTTCATTGATATGCTCCTCAGAATCATAGTAATCATGGCTGTCACAGGTAAGACCACCCAAGACTACCCTTTGGTATTCATTCTGCCATTTGTTGATGGGCAACATGAGAAACTTCTCACCTATTCCCCAAGTATCTGGCAAGGTTGTGATAAAAGAAGAGTCGATCATGTACCAGATCTCCCTGTCGTTTTGCACTTTTTCCGCCAATACTGAATAAATATGTGCCATGCTTTCACCAACCGTGAAACTGCCAAATTCTGTGAAAATATTCGGCATCGGAACCTTGGCTTTTTTACAGGCTTTCTTTATGGTCCCCACAATTTCATTGATCATGAAAGCATAATCATATTCAAACCCTAGTGAATGTTTGATGGGGAAACCGCCACCAATATTGATTGAATCCAATTCAGGGCAGATTTTTTTTAACTGACAGTAGAGATTGATGACTTTGTTCAATTCACTCCAATAGTAGATATCATCTTTTATTCCCTTATTCAGGAATATGTGCAGCATCTTCAATTGAAATTTTTCTTCGTAACCTTCTATCTGGTCTACATAAAACTCCAGAATATCTTTGGCCCTGATGCCAAGACGAGATGTGTAAAAAGGAAAATTAGGCTCTTCCTCTGCTGCAACACGGATACCCAACTTAAAGGGAACCCTGACGCCTCTTTTGTAACGGTCAAGCTCCTCCTTATTATCAAGGATAGGAATTACATTTTTAAAGCCTGTATTGATCAAGCGTGAAATACGGGAAGTATACGTTTTCTGTTTGAAACCATTGCAAATGATGAAGGTGTCTTTGGTAATCTTTTTCCTTTTATACAGGTTATTGATGATTTCAATATCGTAGGCGAAAGAAGTTTCAAGGTGAATGTCATGCTGTAAGGCCTCTTCAACAACAAATGAAAAATGAGAACTTTTTGTGCAATAGCAATAATGGTATTTTCCTTCGTAGTTGTGTTTCTTGAATGCCTTTTGAAACAAGTCCTTGGCCTTGTTGATCTGAGAACCTATTTTAGGAAGATAGGTGAGTTTCAAAGGAGTACCATACTTGTCAATGATGGCTTTTAAATCCAGATCATTGAAATGCAGGTAACCATCTCTTGTATCAAAGCCTTCCTGCGGAAAATAAAATGTCTGTTTGACAAGGTCTGTATAGGTATTGCTCATTTTACCGTCTCGGTCTGTTTAAGTTGTTGAATTGCAAAGAGAAGCAAAATTAAATTTTTTCACCATCTGAAAATAAAAAACCGGATGTTTATTTGACATCCGGTTTACTGATTTAATCAGCGTGGGTTATTTTACAGAATCAACCAATTGCTTGAAAGACTCAGGGTTGTTCATGGCAAGATCTGCAAGTACCTTGCGATCGAGATCAATTCCTTTGACTTTAAGCTTATTGATGAACTCAGAATATTTCATTCCTTCTTCCCTAACAGCTGCGTTGATACGTACAATCCAGAGGCTGCGGTAGTCTCTTTTCTTGAGTTTACGGCCTACATAGCTATAGGTAAGACCTTTCTCAAGAACGTTTTTGGCAACGGTATAAACATTTTTCCTTTTTCCGTAGAATCCTTTCGCCTGCTTGAGAATTCTTTTCTTGCGGGCCCTGGAGGCTACCGCATTTTTTGAACGTGGCATATTGTAATGAGTTTAAATTTGAAGTAATGAGAAAGGCCTTATTTCAGGCGAAGGAGTCTTTTAACGAAATCAAGATTAGCATGATGAACAACACCTTGAACGCGAAGAGCGCGTTTGCGTTTGTTGGTTTTCTTGGTAAGCAAGTGACCTCTTGTAGGCTTTCTGTAAGTGATCTTTCCGCTGCCGGTGATCTTAAAAGTTTTTTTGGCCCTTGAATGGGTTTTAACTTTTGGCATGAGTTTATTTTTAAATTTACCCCTACTGGTGTCTTCGAACAGACGAAGAACTTATGGAACCGTTTGGGAATAGCTTTCAGTGTTTAAACTGAAAGGATTGCAAAATTAAATGATTTTGGGGATAAATCAGAAATTTATCCCCAAAAAATCCTGTTTATTGCTTTTTTGCCGTCCAGGTATTGTTTTCACTATTATAATCAGGGAATACCTTATCTGGATCAATCGTCACTTTCGATAGCTCTTCAGTTACGCGAATCCTTGTTTTGAAAACGCCTCCATTCTGCCAAATTTCAACCGGAAGTTTAACCCTTCCCTTGTTGCCTGCAACAGTTTCGTATTCAATGACTACAGGCATGGCAGCTCTTTCCAGGTTTTCAATGGTGATGATGGCACCATTTTGGGCATTGTTGCTCTGGTACTCAACATTGGTGATGGCTTGATCCAATCTCCAGTTTTCAAGAAACATGGCTTTCCAAAACCAACCCAAATCCTCGCCTACTCCATTTTCCATGCTCCTGAAGAAATCCCAGGGGGAAGGATGTTTGAAGGACCAATCACGGATGTATTTTTTAAATGCGGAATCAAATCGTTTAGCTCCAACAATTTGATCTCTTAATATTGTAAGTGCAAAACCGGGCTTCATGTACAGTGAAAGTCCAATATTGGCTTCTTTCAATGCATCAGGCGTTTTCATGATGGCTTCAGACCTGTCGCTGTACATAAACTTGGCCATGCTATGCGCATTCGCTTCTTTTGAGGCATAT
>CALPWM020000246.1 GCA_943327275.2 Chitinophaga pinensis | reverse complement strand
GAAAACCAACTGCATGAAACGGATTTTTTTCTTGATGCTTGTATTAGCAAGCTCCACGATCACTTTTGCACAACAACTACCCACCTCAAAAGCAAACTATGAATTGGCCGCAAGGTTCTCTCCCAAAAAATTGGAGAAAATGTTGTTTTCCACTGCCGTAGATCCTCATTGGATGAAAGGTGGGGTTAAGTTTTGGTATACCTATGAAACAACCGCTGGTAAAAAATGGTATGTAGTAGATCCGGTGAAATTGTCAAAAGTTCCCATGTTCGACAATGATAAATTGGCTGCATCCATCACAAGAATTGTAAAAGATCCTTTTGACGGCAAACATCTTTCCATCGATAACCTCAAGTTTGTAAAGGATGAGAACTGGATACAGTTCGAAGTGAAAAGTACCCAGGATGTTGAGAAAAAAGACACCACCAAAAAAGGACCATCCACCAAAGAAAAAAAGGTTTTTCATTTCCAATACAATATCATGCTTGATTCACTTGTTGAATTGAAGGACCATAAGAAACCTACGCCAAAGCCTTCTTGGGCCAATGTTTCTCCCGATCAGCAATGGGTGGTATTTGCAAGGGATTTCAATTTGTACAGGATGGATTCTGCGAACCTGCGCAAAGCCATGGCAAAAGAGGATGACAGTACCATTGTGGAAGAAAAGCTGACCACTGACGGCATTGAAAATTATGGATTTGGCGAATCATTTGGTGAGACCAATCTTGAAAAGGCTGCCAACCGCAAAAAAAGAAAATTTGTAGGGGTGATGTGGTCTCCGAATTCAAAACATTTTGTGGTCTCAAGAACCGACAGCAGGAATGTAAAAGACCTTTGGGTGATCAACAGCATCGCAGAGCCTCGCCCGACCCTGGAAACCTATAAATACCATATGCCCGGTGAGAAGGAAGCTCCCATCAGGGAGATGATGGTTTTTGATATGGCATCAAAAAAAATCGAAAAAATCAATGCCTCACAGTTCAAAGACCAGGAGCTTGGTGCATGGTCTGCGAATGTTGAAAAAAGGGCACGTGATAATGAGCACCGTCCAATGATTTGGATGGGTGATGACACTAAGTTTTACTTCAGCAGAACAAGCCGAGACCTCAAGCGAATTGATGTTTGTGCATTTGATCTTGTATCCAAACAAGTCAAGGTGCTGGTGGAGGAGCGGATGAATACCTATCTTGAGCTGCGCAAACCACTGTTCTTCAACAATGGAAAGGAATTTATCCATTGGAGTGAACGTGACGGCTGGGGGCATCTGTACCTCTATGATTCTTCAGGCAAAATGAAATCACAGATCACGGCAGGGCCATGGCATGTTGAGGAAATTGAAGATATTGATGACAAGACAAGAACAGTCTATTTTACCGCCAATGGCAAGGAGGCTGGAGAAGATCCATACTATCTGCATCTCTACAAAACAGCGCTCGATGGCAGTGGCATGAAATTGCTCAACCCCGGAGACCATGACCACAGTGCAAACCTGGATGATACCAGGCGTTTCTTTGTTGACAATTATTCCAGGGTCAATACTGCGCCTGTTTCTGCTTTGTTTGATGTTACAGGAAAAAAAATCATGGATCTTGAAAAAGCGGATCTTTCATCGCTTGTTCATGCAGGGTACAAATTTCCAGAACCTTTTATAGCAAAGGCCGATGATGGTATCACAGATCTTTATGGTGTGGTATACAAACCCTTTGATTTTGATTCGACAAAGAAATACCCGGTTATCGCTTACGTCTATCCCGGGCCCCAAACCGAGGCAGTGAACAAGGCCTTTGGAAGAGGGATGGATCGTGTAGACAGACTTGCCCAGTTTGGTTTTATCGTGGTGACATTGGGCAACAGGGGAGGTCACCCTTCAAGATCCAAATGGTACCACAATTATGGTTATGGCAACCTGCGCGACTATGGATTGGCTGACAAGAAAACAGTCATCGAACAACTCGGGCAAAGGTTCAGTTATATGGACATCAACCGCGTGGGCATCCATGGGCATTCGGGTGGCGGCTTTATGTCAACCGCCGCCATGTTGGTCTATCCTGATTTCTTCAAGGTGGCCGTCTCTTCTGCGGGCAACCATGAAAACAATATTTACAACAGGTGGTGGAGCGAGAAGCACCATGGGGTGAGAGAACAGGTATCAGATAAAGGGGATACCAGTTTTCTGTATGCCATTGAAAAAAATTCAGAACTGGCCAAAAACCTCAAGGGGCATTTGATGCTTTCACACGGTGATATTGACAACAATGTTCATCCTGCCAATACCATTCGCATGGCCAATGCGTTGATCAAAGCGAACAAGCGGTTTGACCTGGTTTTGTTGCCTGGCCAACGACATGGATATGGAGACATGACGGAGTATTTTTTCTGGCAGATGGGGGATTATTTCAGCAAGTGGTTGCTGGGTGATTTTTCTCAACCAGTAGATATCATGGAAATCAACAGAGAAATTCAGCAGACGGGAAACAAAAAATAATGTTCCCTTTTCAGGTTGTATTTTTGCATTGATGAGCAAATGCAGAATCTTGGTATCCTTTCTGACAGGTTTCTTGCCATTGGGCCTTTTCGCCCAGTTGAAAGATACCACCATCAGTGATCAAGGCCGTCAGGTAACACTTTCCCCGGTTGTGATCAGGAGTGGAACCAATGTGCCAGGGTTCATCAAACGCGTTGAAAACGATACAACATTTTACAAGGCATTCAAAAACCTAAGGGTACTCAATTACTCCTCCCTCAATGATGTGAGGATGTTTGATAAAAAGGGAAAAGTAGAGGCCAGCCTTTTCAGCAAAACAAGGCAATGGGCCTCACGTTCCTGCAGGGTTACCAAGGTATTAGAGGAAAAGACCACTGGTAATTATTACAAGGCGGGTGGTGATTACAATTACTATACTGCTGAGCTTTACGCTTCCCTCTTTTTTTCAAAAGATACTGTTTGCGGACAGTCAAACATCATCAAGGATATCAATTTAACACTCAAGGGCAAGAAAGGATTGGATAAACACAAAGAGCAATTGAAGATGTTATTTTTCAATCCGGGAAAAGACATTCCGGGCATTCCCCTGATGGGAGACAAGGTCAAGGTTTTTGATAAGGCCCACTCCGATCTATATGACTTCAGCATCGACATCCAGGAATATAAGGGTAAGCCTGCCTATCTTTTTGTCCTGAAAATCAAGGACGGACTTGCTTTTTACAAAAAAGATGATGTTGTCATCGATGAAATGACAACCTGGTTCAACTATGATAGTTTCGAGGTGATGGCCCGTAATTACAGCATGAGCTACAATGCAGGGGTATACAAATTCAATGTTTCCATGCAAGTGGAGATAGGGAAAATTGGGAAATACCTTTATCCCAAAATCATCCGTTACGATGGCAACTGGGGAGTGCTGATCAAGGGCAAGGAACGAGGTTTGTTTACCGCAACTATTTATGACCTTGATGTCAACTGAGCATTGTTGGAATAGCCTCTCCATTTTTGGATGACAGCCTGCATGTCCTCAGCCAGCTCACTTTCAAAAAGCATTTCCTCCCCTGTCGAAGGGTGAATAAAACCAAGTGTTTTTGCATGAAGGGCCTGTCGTTTGCAGAGGTCAAAACAGTTGTCTACGAACTGCTTGTATTTTGTAAAAACTGTTCCTTTTACTACCCTGTCTCCACCATACACATCATCATTGAAAAGGGGATGGCCCCTGTGCTGCATGTGTACCCTGATCTGATGGGTTCTTCCCGTTTCCAGCCTGCATTCCACAAGGCTTACATATTTGAGGTCTTCCAATACCGTATAATGGGTAATGGCATGTTTCCCCATGTCACCATCCGGAAATACGTCCATCAATTTTCTAAACCTGGGGTGTCTACCAATATTGCCCTCAATGGTGCCTTCTATTTCATCAAAATTTCCCCAAACCAGGGCCATGTACCTTCTCTTTACTGTATG
>CALPWM020000245.1 GCA_943327275.2 Chitinophaga pinensis | reverse complement strand
TCTGACAGCTGTTTCACCCCATTGCTCCTTTACCGACACCCGATACACAGATGGTAGTACAAAAACAAACCAGCAAAGAACCATGGCCATTGTTCGAACCTCTCCCACGAGTGGCTACTATGTTGATATTTACAGGTCATCGCATCCTCTGAGCAATGAATATGTCTACCACAATATTGGACAACAACTTGATTTGAAGGATAGCAAAAGAAATCCCATCACCCTGAAGCCAACCCAATTCCCCGTTTCACAAAAGCCTTTTGATCCGCCCGGGTTCAGTGCCATTACAAACATCCAATCCTCAGGAGAAAACAGCCAAGACGTAGCAGCACTGTTCACCATTGAGGAGAAAAACCAACCCAATAAATACATGCAGGTATTGTTTCCTGGAGAAATCAATCGAAGTTTTTATTCAGGAATTGCACCCGTCAGTAAAACTGCTGAACCAATATTCAGAACTATCAAAACACCTACAATCATAGTAAGGCAAAAAGGAGAAGCGGTCAGCAAGCCATTCATTGCCATCTATGAACCTTTTGGTGCAGATGCTGGGCGAAGCATAGACAGGGTTGAAATAGAAGACAAATCAGATCCTGTCTCATTTAGTGCGCTCAATGTTATCGGCACGAAGGGAGACAGGCAATTGATCTTACAATCAACCAATGAAAACAAACGCCACCAGAAAAACCAATGGACATTCAAAGGTCATTTTGGGGTTGTCAATCTTGTCAATGGTAAACCAACCTATATTTACCTGGGTTATGGAAAAGAGATCAGTTTCGGCCCCTATTCTATACTGCTTGAAAATACCAATGGCGCTGCCAACATCACCATCAATGCAGATTCCATTGAATTGAATTGCAACCAAAAAACCATATTGATCATCAATGGAAACAGGTCTGAACATCCGGCAGGCCAAAACCAAATTGTTCAGGTTCCAAAGAATCCTAAAAGCAAATAGAAGACAAATTGAATAACCAAGACAGGTACTCCGTGATGCTTAGCAAGGCTAATCCTGGATCAATATTTTCTCCAGGCTAATCCTTTCTTGTGCAATAATTTTACCGTTATCCGCATATTTGTTTTGCGCCTTCAGACGGGCGGTTGCATATGATTCCAACCCGAACCCATTGTTGTAATGGATCAGGTTATCACTGATGTTTATGTCTGCATTTCCGCGGTAAAGAAACTCCAATAAGATACCTGACCTGTCATTGGCTTCGATCAGGCTTTTGCTGATGGTGATGTTTTTGCTTTCAAACACCAATATGCCATACCATGCATTTCTGGCAACCTCACAATCACTGACAACAACTCCAGTGCAATGATCCAAGGCAATACCGCTGCCAAAAGGTGAAGTAGCCATCCTGCTGCCATTGATGTTGACCTGTCGGCAATGGCTCAGCAAAAGGTTGTGTTGAATTTTGGGACCAGGTACTGCATTACCGCCATTTTCATTGAAATCACATTTGCTGATGCGGAGGTTGTCTGCACCACTGATGAATGCTCCATTGAATGTGCAATTCCTGATGGTGATGTTGAGCAGGTTGATGTTCTTCATTTGACCTTCCCTGAGGGAACGAAACAATATCCCACCCCTGTTGTATCCACCCTTGAAAGACCTGTTTGCATTGGGATCATCTCCCGTTTGGGTCTTCAAAGCCCCTTCAATGACAAGATCCTGAATGGTAATATCCTGCATATCATTGGTAGCATTGACCATGGCATCGCGCATGCCTGAATTAGGATCCAAAAACAGAATGGTGCCCATCCCCTCTCCGGCCAGGGTAATTCCACTGGGAATCTTCAATGCGCTTGGTAACACATGAACACCAGCTTTCAGGATCACCCATCTTCCTGTCTGGGCTGTAGAATCCAAAGCTTTCTGGATGGATTGTCCGGGATTTACGATGATGGGGTTCTGGGGATAAGCCTTGGTATGTCCAGTTACAGCACCAGCAACATAGGCAATGGGAGAAGCTGTGGGCACCGCTTTTGCAGCTGGTGTTGGGGCGGCCGAATACCTTACAGAAGACAAAACGCTTCTGGACGCCTTAGAGCGCACAGAATCCGCTGCTTTTTTTGTCCATGGCAATGTTATGCCTTTGGAAAGATAATGCCTGTAAACGTACTCATAATCGTCCCTAAGCCCTTTGGCCCTCTCGGAAACGATACAATAGCATTGGGGTTGCTGGCCCAGGAGAAATCCAGCAGTGTACTCATACCCAAGGCCTATCCGGTTATCCGCGATAGAGAAAAGATCAACACCTTGCGTATAGCCAATCTGTGCAGCTCCAACAAATTCACCCAAACCGAGTTGAACATGTCCCTGGTCCCTGGGCGTTTCCTGGCATTGTCCGTTGGGATAAATGTATTTGAAAATACTGCCATTCACCGGTCCATGCAGGAAATGATCAAGGGCGTTGTCATAGATTTTTCTGTCATCCAGGAAAACCCCCATGGCCATCAGGGAATGGATGATGGCACCGTCCCAGTTTCCATTGGCTTGCGGGAAATAATGGCGCAACAATGGGTAATAAACCGTCATGAGCATGTTGCGGAATGCATCGATGTCTTTGGCCTGCCAACCTGCATTGGTATACCGCAAAATTTCAGCAGCGTTGCACATCAAATGCCCTGTCCAGGCTGCCAGCAGTTTGGCATCATTATAGTCAAAATCCCAGAGTGTGGGAGACCAGGCATTCAATATCTCAATGGACTTGTTCGCATATTTTTTATCTCCTGTAACATACCAAACCAGGGCATTGTCGTAAGCCAGGTTTGCACCATTCCTTAAATCATCCCCGCCAATATTGGGCCTTCCGTAAGGACCACGCAAGACATGGGTATGCGACTTTACTGAGAAGTTTGAATCAGCGGCAGCCTTCAGACGGTCAAATGCTGCCTTATATGGTTGTTTCCCCTCCAAGACGAACTTCTTCATCAAGGAAAGATCCTGGGATGTTTGATCAATGCCAGGATGGACAAACTTTTGGGAAATTGCCTTGGTTGAAAATAGGCATAAAAAAACACCCACCAAAAACAGGAACTTGTATTGGTGGGTGCGAAAATTCATTGTCATGGTCTTACAAAGTATAGCGGAGCATGCTGATGACAGCAGTTCCTGCAGCATTGATTGAGTTTACAAATATGTAAGCCCTGTATTTTTTGTCAGCAGTCTCAACCCAAACACCCGCCTCTGCGCGCAGGCCTATGGCATAGTTTGGCATGTCTACCATATCAACATTTTTAAGGTCAATATCATCCACATAAATACCAAACTGCAAGTTGGCCAGGTTACGGTCCTGAAGGTTAAATACTTTCCTGAGTTTTGTGCTCCTGTTTACCCCAGAAGGTAAAGTTACCCCTGGAAGGTAAGCAGCATCCGCACCTGGAGAAACCAAGGCATGCGTGAATGTGGTTGGAGCAGCCCTGAACAAATAAACCACGTCTATTGTACCTGGAATTGCTGCAGCTGCAGCAGCATTGTAAACGGCCATATCCTCAATGGAGATAAAGGCATTGACACCATTGGAAACGGCAAGATTTCTCCTGATGCTCATTCTAGAAACAGTGTAAGGACCCATTTTATAAGAGGCTGTTTTCCCATCACTGCTGGTAACAGTGAAAGTAAAGGAAACAGATTGACCACGCGCCTCCTCAGGAATCACATAATAGTACCGCAAAGTGGCAGCATTTGTATCGATGCTGTAGGTCATCTTTGTTGTTTTATCAACAGTCACTGAGGGAGATCCGACCAATACAGGTACATCTACACCACTGGCGTTGGTGAAAAAAGACCTGTGTTCGAGGTAAGTACCCGTTGCACCAGCGATGGATGCTTCCACTTGCGCAGAAACCAATTTACCGCTGGATTTGGGAATGGCCATGGCGTATGCAAACTCCAATGGTAAGCTTACGATGCTGGGTCCGATTGTTCTTTTTATACAATCATTGGTC
>CALPWM020000244.1 GCA_943327275.2 Chitinophaga pinensis | reverse complement strand
TACCTCGGCATGGGCAAGGATGTCTTTCGACTCTTTCAGTGGTGTTGCATCGATGGTATTTTCATCGTGGGAAACAATTTTTCCTGCATGGTAACGGATATCAATGGAGGGTTTGAATATTCCCACGCTCATGTTGGCAATTTTGGCACGCTTTAGCCTTCTGATCAATTCCTCAGTTTTTCCTGAGAACATGGAACCACAAACTACTTCTATCCATCCCGCTTGTTGACTATGGTTGATTGGTTCTATGAACATGTGTTGTTTTGTTGATCTCTCGGTATCTTTATGTACAAGGAACTGTAAAAATACCATAAAGCGATGGAAAGACTTAAACAATTGACGGAAAAGTTGAACCGCCAGACCCTTGAAGGGGCCTCTAAGGAAGCCTTATTGGAAATTGGCTTTGATATCATCCGGGAATTGATGGTATCCGAGAAGCCTGTCCAACCAGAAAGGAATGTTGAAGAAAAAAAAGCCGTTGTGCTTGAAATACCTGCAGTTACAGTTCAATCATTGAATGACAGGCTCAACCCTTCAGTGCCAGACCTATCAGATCGGCTACAACACCTTCGGCAAGACTCATTGAGATCAGCCATGGGCATCAATGACCGGTATATTTTTTTGGAGACCCTTTTTAGGGGTGATGCCCACAGTTTTGATACCATGATGGGATTGCTGGACCATGCCAAAACATTCAACGAAGCGGAGTCAATTGCTTCCCAATACATCAGGGTTATGCAGGATAATCTTGAACAGATAGTAGTGGTTGAAAAATTTTATGATTTGCTCAGAAGCCGATTCTCCTCAATATGACGGGTAATTATATCTGTTGCTCCCTTTCTTTGAAGCACAAAATTCTTGGCTGATTCATCCAGGAATGTTCTCAATTTGAAATCCGATAATAATTTTTCAGTGATGGAAACCAAGGCTTGTTGTGTGCTATAACTGAAGCCCACTCCGGCATCAATCAACGCTTTTGCTTCTGCTGTTCGGTCGTGATTGGGGCCGAAAATGACTGTTTTTCCATAGGCAGATGGCTCAAGAATATTATGGATACCAGCTGCATTGAATCCTCCACCCACATAACTGATGGTTGCATAGCGGTAAAGCTTTGACAACATACCAATGCAATCGACGATCAATACCCTTGCGTTCTTCAATCTGTCAGTATCATCCAGTTCAGATAAAAGAATGGGTTGCTTGAACATTTTTTTGATTTCATCAAGATGTTTTGGGTCTATTTCATGCGGCGCGATAACGAGCTTTACACCAGGTTTGGCTTCCAATAATACTGAAAGCATTTGCTCATCTTCTTTCCAGGTACTTCCTGCAATGATGGTATCCGCTTCACTGCAAAATGCTTCAATTGCGGGGTGATGAAAAGATGTCCCGGTGATCTCTACAACACGGTCATAGCGCGTGTCACCAGCAACGGTGACAGGCATCTTCAGCTTGAATCTTTGCAGGATTGCTGCAGATGCTGCATCCTGAACAAACAGGTGGGTATAGCTTTCGAGCAAGGTCCTGAGAAAACCACCCAGGGGTCCAAAAAAATTCTGTTTTGGGGTAAAAATGGCGGATATCAGCAGGGTAGGTATTCCTCTTTGTTTTAGCCCATTGAGGTAAAAGAACCAGGATTCATATTTTATGAAAATGGCCAACTTGGGGCGTACGATATCGAGAAATTTCGATGAACGGATGCGTCCATCCAAGGGGAGGTAAAAGATCATGTCCGCTCCAGCATAGTTTTTCCTGATTTCATATCCCGAAGGAGAGAAGAAGGTCAGGAGAATTCTGTGTTCTGGATAGGTGGTTTTTAGGCTTTCCAGTACTGGTTTTCCTTGTTCAAATTCCCCCAATGAAGAACTGTGTATCCATATTATTGGACCCCGTCCCTTTTCTACAGCGGCTTTCAGTCTTTTAAATATGTTTTTTCTCCCTTCAACCCATAGCCGGGCTTTGGCATTCCAACATGAGGCAAACCTTATGCCAGCGTTGTAAAAAATGAGGAATATATGGTAAAAAAACAGCATGCCTAATTTAAGTGGCAAAGCTACGGCCAAATTCAGTTATGCCCTTTATTTTCTTACCTTTGCGCCACAATTACAGGATTATGGTTCCTATCCAAATGGTGGATTTAAAAAGGCAATACCTCAAAATCAAAACTGAGGTAGATGAGGCAATTGCTGGTGTTGTACAAAACACATCATTCATCAATGGAAAAGCAGTGACTGATTTTTCTGCAGAATTGGGCCAGTTTCTGGATATTGAGCATGTTGTTCCATGTGCCAATGGTACAGATGCATTGCAGATAGCCATGATGGCCTTGGGTTTGGAGCCGGGCGATGAGGTCATTACACCCTCGTTTACCTATATCGCAACAACAGAAGTAATGGCCTTGTTGAGGCTTAATCCTGTTTTTGTGGATGTTGATCCACAAACTTTTTGCATCGACCCCAGCAAGATCAGAGAAGCCATTACCCCTAGAACCAAGGCGATTGTTCCTGTTCATTTGTATGGCCAGTCTGCACCCATGGAAGCAATCATGTCCATCGCGAAGGAGTTTGGTCTTTTTGTTATTGAGGATAATGCACAGGCCATTGGTGCTACCATTCAGTTCAGTGATGGCACAGTGCACATGACCGGCACCATCGGAGATATTGGCTGTACTTCTTTTTTCCCTTCAAAGAACCTGGGATGTTTTGGTGATGGTGGCGCAATTGTAACCCGCGATGCCACTCTCGCAGATAAGATGAGGATGATTGCCAACCATGGACAAAGCAAGCGGTATTACCACGATATGGTAGGCTGCAACTCCAGGCTCGATTCCATTCAGGCTGCGGTATTGAATGTCAAACTCAAGCATCTAAACCAATACAACGAAGCCAGAAGGCAGGCAGCTGATTTTTACTCAAAAGCCTTCGCCTCGAATCCCAAAATTACGACTCCTCTAATAGCAGAAGGGAATACCCATGTTTTTCACCAGTACACCCTGATATTGAAAGACTACAACAGGGATGAACTGGTTGAACAACTTGCCAGTGTGGGTATTCCTGCCATGATCTATTATCCTGTGCCAGCCCACCGCCAGAACATGTTTTCCTTTTTGAATCTTCCAGCCGTTGATTTGCCCGTCACAGATTGGCTTACACAACATGTAGTTTCTTTGCCCATTCATACAGAACTGGACAATGAACAACTGGATTTTATCGTTAATCACGTAAATCATTTCGTCAAATAAACTCAACTCATGAAAATTGCAGTAATCGGAACCGGTTATGTCGGCCTAGTAACAGGAACGTGTTTTGCTGAAACAGGCAATGATGTTACTTGTATAGATATCGACCAAAGAAAGGTTGACAAGCTCAGTGCTGGAGAGATCACCATCTACGAACCTGGCCTTGAAAAAATATTTTTAAGAAACCTCAAGGAACAACGTCTACGTTTCACCTCAGACCTCAAGGCTGGAATCAAGGATGCAAAGATCCTTTTTCTTGCCCTTCCAACACCTCCCGGAGAAGATGGTTCTGCAGATCTCAAGTATGTTTTGGGCGTTGCCAAAGACCTGGGACATATCATTGAAGACTATGTTGTAGTGGTGGATAAGAGCACCGTTCCGGTTGGAACTGCAGAGAAAGTTCAAAAGGCCATTGCCGAAAACAGCAAGGTTGAATTTGATGTTGTGTCGAACCCTGAGTTCTTGAGGGAAGGAGTTGCGGTTGAGGATTTCATGAAGCCGGACCGGGTTGTGATTGGTGCAAATTCAGAGCGGTCAAAAAAGCTGATGAATGAGTTGTATGCACCCTTTGTGAGATCTGGAAACCCATTGATCTATATGGATGTTCGTTCGGCAGAACTTACAAAATATGCGGCCAATTCTTTTTTGGCCACCAAGATATCTTTCATGAATGAAATTGCACAGCTCTGTGAAAGGCTGGGTGCGGATGTTGACATGGTTCGTTTGGGTGTAGG
>CALPWM020000243.1 GCA_943327275.2 Chitinophaga pinensis | reverse complement strand
AGCAGAATAATCACTGCCGCCACGTTTTAGGTTATCCACCTCACCCTTTGCGTTCCTGCAAATGTATCCCTGGGTGATGAAAATAGGCTTTCCGGAATGGCTCTCCAAAGCCTTCAGCAGTTTTGCCCTGATGGCAAGTACCTGAGGTTCATCATTGGCATCAATAGCCATGAAATCAAGTGCAGGAAGCAAAACATGGTCCTGACCCTTTTCTTCCAGATAATAAGAAAACAATTTGGTACTCATCAATTCTCCCTGGGCAAGAATATCCTTGTTGAGTGCCTCATTGAAGGAAATTTTTAAAATGATGTTGAGGAATTCAAAATGCTCATTGATGCAGGCAACAGCCTTTTCCCTGATTGCCTCTTTTTCAAGCAAAGCATTGATGAAAACACCATAATGGGCATGAAGTGTATCGATGGCATTTTTGGCTTTCTCCTTGTCTCCTGCGGCCAACGCATCTCCAATGGAAACCAATGCATTGGTTGTTCCACTCAGGGCACTCAAGACAACAATTTTTGGCTCATTGTCACGGGTGATCAAGTCTCTTACTTGAAACATTCTTTCCGGCTTTCCAACGGAGGTTCCTCCGAACTTCATTATTTTCATGCGTTGTTGATTGAGTGTGCGCGAAGTTAAAACTTGATATTGAATTTTTCAGCAATCAATGCAAGGTCCTGCCAAACTACTTCAAGCAGTGGGATACCATTGTCGCGACGGTATTTTTCCATGGCCCGCTCAGGATCACCAGGAATCAAAACTGGCTGATCTTCAGCAATTGGCTTAGCAGCCCTAAACCGCCTGATCCAAAGGTCCATATCCCTTTTAAAATCCTCCGATTTTCTGAAAGCATCAATCCGCATCGCGCCAAAAAAATGACCGACGCCTTTTCCTGGCTGGTTTTCTGGCATAGGAACATAGGCAGGAAATGGAGGTACCCAGGGGCCAAAATTCGCCCCGCTCAAAACCGCTGAAAAAATATCAACAATGGCGCCAAGTGCATACCCCTTATGGCTGCCCTGCTCCCTGTTGCCCCCCAGGGGCAACAGGGAGCCTCCATTTTTCAATGCATGTGCATCAGTGACCGGATTACCCGCTGCATCCTGTATCCAGCCAAGAGGGGCCTCCAATTGCTTCCGCTGCAATATCTCTAGTTTTCCATTGGCAGCTGTAGTGGTTGCCATGTCTGCCACAAATGCTGGTTCATCCCCGGAGGGCACTGCTACACAGATGGGATTGGTGCCCAGCATTCTTTCCCTTGAGAAAGTTGGTGCCACAAGGGCACTGGCATTGGTCATCACGATGCCAATCATGTCTTTCTCCAATGCCCGCATCGCATGGAATGCAGCAATACCAAAATGATTGCTGTTGCTCACACTCACCCAACCTGTCCCGACCTGCGAAGCTTTATTGATGGCAAGATCCATGGCTTCAGGAGCAACAACGAGCCCCAGCCCCTGATCGCCGTCCATCACTGCGGTAGAGGGCGTTTCATGGACGATGGTGATATTCGGGGTCGCATTAACCCTTTTCGCCTCCCATAACCTGACATAACCAGACAATCTAGCCACACCATGCGAGTCAATTCCACGAAGGTCTGCCGAGACAAGTGCCAATGCCCCTGTTTTTGCCTGACCTGAAGGACATCCCATGGCCATGAATACTTGTTCAACCAGGGCAATGAGTGCTTTGTAATCAACCATTTTTTCCATCGGATAAAATTACTGTGAATTTTCAGAAGCGCTTCAACAATATCTTGAAGAAATTAGCGGTAAAAACAACATAAAAATGGTGGAAAACTCTCGCTCCATTGCTGTGTTTTACACCTTCTTTTACCTTTACTTTGATAGAACTTTGTTGCAACAAAATCAATCAGTATGATAAAACTACAGGTAATTGGACATTTGGGCAAGGATTGCACTACAAATGTCGTGAATGGAAAAAACGTGATCAACTTCAGTGTGGCCCACAGCGAAAAGTACAAGGACGCATCTGGAAATCCAGTGGAGAGAACCATTTGGGTCGACTGTGCCTACTGGACAGAAAGAACTGCTGTTGCGCCCTATCTGAAAAAGGGACAACTTGTTTATGCGGAGGGGTCACCTGAGGTGAGAAGTTATACCAAGAACGATGGTACAGCAGGCACCTCACTTACCCTTCGTGTATTGAATGTACAACTGTTGGGTAGTTCCCGAAACGAGTCTGGTGGAGCGGATGCAACAGGTGCTGGTGGAGCTGAATCAGATGATCTTCCGTTTTAAATAGGAGCCAGCATCAGCCTTTGGCAGAATGCCTGATTGACCTGATGATTTCATGCAGGTTGATCAGGCTTTTTTTATGCTCAATCCTGTTGGCCATGACAGGATTGATTTGGTTCATGGTTGCAATGCTATCATCGATCATCGCGTTTACTTTTTCTGCACCTGCCTCGTCAAGGCCTGCATCTATCAATACATTTTCCTCTCCATTCAACAGATCTTCCCGAATGTCGGCCAGATCGTCCATGATAAGAAAATAAGTCATGAGTGCATACCAGGCACGAATGGCCTTGTCTACATCAAATGAGGAACTGTTGATCATAACCAGGCTAAAAAGATAGCTGTCTGCCCTGTTCAGTGACGGGAATGCAGTTCCCAACTTTTCATCCCCCGTTTTGATGGGATGAGCCTTGCCTGCATAGGCCTTCAATGCAGTAAATAACTGGTTGTCTATAACAGCTGGGGCAACCAAGGCTACAACCTCAGCGACATGTGCTTCCCAGTCAAGTTGTTTATGTTCCAGTCTTGCAGCACTATGAAGAATGGCTTCTGAAACTTGAAGGAAATCCTCTCCGATCAGCTGTTCCCGATCAGCTCCACAACGGTAAAGCAGGTCTGAAAAAATCGGCATGAAGGTATAGCCCGGAGCACCTGGTACATAAATTTTCCTATTCTTCCAGTAAAGGTTGTCCTGAGGAACCTGCCTATTGACATAGGTTTCCCCGATCAGCATATCAACGCCATAGGCAAGCTTCAGATCGTCTTTGGAGAGGAACATTATTGATCAGGATGGATTGGGTTTACGCCTGTTGTAACTGTTTTCCCGGTTACGGATGGCCCTTGCATTGGCAGTATCGATCAGTATTTTAAAGTCTTTGGGGTGTTGCTGGTAAAATCGATAACTCTTTGAAAAACGCTGAGGTTCAACACCGTGGTACTTCAACACAAGATCAATCTCTTTTTGCAAAGCACTGTCTTTGCTGACTGAAGAATCCTTAAGCTGGTATGTTTCAACAAAAGCCTCCGCCAGTGCTATATCATAGAGAATATTGGCCATCCTATCCTTTCCAATCACATCAACTGAATTGAACATAGTCCCTGAACAAGACCAGAGAAGCAAAATAAAAAAACCAAGCTGTATGTTGTGGAGATATTTCACTTTAATTCTTGTCGGTATTTTGAAGCATTGGAGATATCCAATCTTGTGCAAAGATCAATCACGCGGGCTTTCTCCTGCATATTGCCTTTTTTGAACAGTCGAATGACTTCATCGGTTTTGCCTTGAAAGAAGAAGGGCATGATCATGAGGTTAGGAGTCTCCGCATTGAGGGTATTGAGCATTGATATGGCATTCAAGACCTGCTCCCGTGCATCATTTTCATTCTCAATCATTTTGTCCATCCCCTGACGGTCATAGGTATAAATGGCATCATGAACCAGCGCGTAGCGGCTGTTTTGGAGGTTTTCGGATAACCAGTACCGGTTCCGCTGACCATCGAAAGGTTTCCAACCTTCAATAAATCTTCCTTCGGGGGAGGAACTGACAATGCCATTTGCCTTTTGAAAAAAAGCATCCCCCCCACGGGGTGAAAAAGCATCATAGTCCAGACCGAGGATGATGTTGATATAAAAGGCAAACAGTGCAGAGAGGTTTCCTGCAAGGGGTTCAGTACCTGAAACCCTGTTCTCATTGAATTCGATGGGTTGAAATTCAACATACCGAAAGACGATGTTGTT
>CALPWM020000242.1 GCA_943327275.2 Chitinophaga pinensis | reverse complement strand
CCAACTTGTCATATACAATGGTGGGTTTAGGAACTTGTTTTTTTTGGTGATCAAAATAGGAGATGGCAATCAGCAAGTGTTTTTCATTTTCAGCACTTGTTGCACCATACACAAAAAATGTTTTTTGGACAGTTTTGCTGTACACCCCCACAGGAATATGATTGGCAGTATAGGTGCCCAATCCTCCTGAATATTTATCCCCGTAGGAAGAGAATTGACCCAGCGTAAACCAGATGCCCTTGTAGCCATCGGCTTTTTGTTGTGCCACTGATGGGATTGACTGAAGAAGGCAGATAAATCCTATCCAAAGACATTTTAGCATGGCCTGATCAATTCTTCCAATTTTCAAGTGCTGGAATATTTTTTTGATTGTTTTTTCCTTTCTTGCCAGGGATCAAGCTAACGTTCAGTGCAATTTTTGTATTGGCAGGAACCGTTACTTCAAATCCAGTCAGGATGGTGCCAGGATTGGGGGCATCATATGATTTGGGTGGATCAGTTGACCAGGTTTTCATTTTGAGGTTGGGTAATTTTCCAACATCCAGGATAAGGGTCTTACCATCTTTGGTCAGCATTGCCTGATGGTCATTGATGATGCGGACATCTGCAGGGGTAAGCATGGTCCATCGGATGGTTGTTTCCTTGTTCAGTGTTTCAATTTCATCCCGGATCAGCACCTGTTTTTTATCGACCACTGCGATACCTCTTTTTGAAGCCGCAACCTGACCCTTATAAATTTCAGAAAGATCGATTATGGTATGCATGAAATCGGGATTCCTAGAAGAGGCAATGATAGGGGCATTTCCTGTTACCAGTTGGTGTTGGCTGTCGATGGCCAATGTATTGTGCACCAGGTTTGTTAGTCTGAACACTGTCCATCTTTCTGCATCCTGTGTTCTTCCAAACAACTTGATTCCTTTGGACTCCAGTGATTCATAATCCTGCATGCCAAAGTCCATGGCCCATCTTACTCCGTCAGACTCCATGACAAATGAACCAATGTCCATGTGGGCATGGTTGATAGACACTGAGCCACCTTTTGTTGCCACATAAATGGCATTGGGATCCGTCCATGAGGTGCGCATCATCGCGACTGGGTTTTTTCCATTGCCCAGCCACATGGTTTCTGTTGGAGCACTGATATTGTCAATGGAAATTCCACCACTCCAGAGCATGATGGCAGGGAACAGCCTGTCAAGGACCAATGCTTGCGGTTTTCTGTTTTTCAGGTAACTTCTTTCAACCCAGAGCAAAGAAGGGTCATTCACCTTGTTGGCGAGCCAGAACATGGCAGGGTGAAGACCACCGCCGCCGCCTGCATCAGAATAGTTGAAAGGCTTACCAGTGGGCCCTGTCATGTTTTCCATGAAACCCGCGGTCTTCATGAACCCAGGCAGTTGGTTCAAGCCAAAATCTTTTCCGAATAATTTTTCAATCGCACTGATGAACATCACATTGAAACTGGTTCCATATCCCCAATAGCCATAGCCCTCAGGATAGACACCATCGGGTGCATAATCATGCATGGGTAAAACGATAGAGCTGATGGCACGGTTGATGATTTCTTTGGCCAGCTTGGGTTGGTCTTCGTAGATGGCCATCGCGCCATAGGTCATGCCAGCGTTGCAGACCTGGTTCCAGTTGTGTTCTGCTTTTAGCCAGCCGTTGTATTTTGACTCCATAGAAGGCTCCAATCCCTTTTTCAAAATGGCCTCTTTGATGACGGATTTTGAAGCATCGGATAAATCGTTGTACAGCCAATCATATCCAATGGCAACGGCCATGGTCATTTCCGCTACATCCAGGAAATGCGAAGGGTTCCAGTCGCTGAATCCTGCAATGGCAAGCATCTCTTTCTCAGCCCTGTCGAAGTATTTTTTTTCTGCAGTTGTTCTGTATGCATAGGATAGAAAGAAAAGCCTGCGCAGGGCCTCCCTTGATTTGTCCAACAAGCGTCTTCCAATCTGAATTCTTTGAACTGGCGCAATTTGAATCAGCCTGTCAGATTCATTGATGATGGCCTGATGGGTATTGGCCCAAACCGTGTCCTTGCCGATGCTTAATTTGATGTTGGCTTCTTCCCCATTCAGCATCAGGATGCGGGGATGGGCTTGCATGTTTTTGATTTCGCCGATATGGTCGGTTTGTGCTGTTGCTGAATGCTGGATGAGGATAAACAACAGAAAAATTGTACACGACTTGAAGATTGGATTCATGGTATATGGCTTCGTTTGGAAGTATAGATGCTTATTTAAGGCAAATGATTGCTCGTTTAAGTTAGGCATTTTTCAGGTAAGGTTCACCGTATGTTTAACGGGAAAGTTGCCTGATCAGCTGCTCATGACTGGGAAATTGCTCCACAAGTTTCTCAGCATCCGCCAGTTCAAAATCTGCAAAATCAAAACCGGGAGCAACGGTACATCCAACAAGCGCGAATGATCCTGCATCGCCAACGGGTTCAGATGCAAACCAGGCATTGGCTGGAACAACCAACTGATAGCTTTCTCCATTATTCATGTTGCTGCCCAGTTTGAGACATTCATAATCACCATTGGGGTGAATGACATGAATATGGAGTGCGCAGCCTTCATAAAAATGCCATACCTCATCGCTTTTGATGCGGTGAAAAGCGGAAAAATTTCCGAAAGGAAGGAGGAAGTAAATGGCTGTTGAAAAGTTGCGGTTGCCATCAAATCTTTCTGGCAATGCGTCCCTCAGGATCTGTTCAGAAGCCTCATAGGTCTGTCTGTAAAATCCGCCCTCTGGGTGGGGTAGAAGGTTGTAGTGGTTGATCAGTGCCTCAATTGGGTTCGTTTGCTGATTGTTCATGATTCAATGTACAAATTAATCAACGCAATATCTTCCCTTTCATTTTTACTTATTTTTGATAGAAATCATTCAACATGAGGAAGCCGTTCATCTTGCTTTTGATCTTGTTTTTACATGTCATAGGATTCAGCCAGGAAAGGACTGATTCAGTTTACATGTTCTGCTATTTCAAGGGCAATGGTGAGGATGGGCTGCACTATGCCTACAGCAGAGATGGGTTAAAATACACTTCACTGAACAACGACAATTCCTTTCTCACGCCCAATGTGGCCAAGGACAAGCTGATGCGTGACCCATGTATTGTTCGTGGGGCCGATGGACAGTTCCACATGGTTTGGACCGTGAGCTGGAACGACATAGGCATTGGCTATGCCCATTCCACTGATCTTTTGCACTGGTCAGAACAAGTCTTTGTTCCGGTAATGGAGTCCTTTGACAGTGCAAGAAATACCTGGGCGCCGGAAATAACCTACGATCCTCATTCCAGGAATTACATGATTTACTGGGCCAGTACGATTACAGGAAAATTCATGCAGACCCAAACGTCTGAAAGCAAGTATAACCACAGGATGTATTATGTGCTTACAAAAGATTTTAAAAAATTCAGCCGGACAAGGTTGTTGTATGACAGGGATTTTAATGTGATTGATGCTACCATTAAAGTACTGGGGAAGAATAATTTCGTCATGTTTCTCAAAGATGAAACATTGAAGCCACAGCCTGAGAAAAACATCCGTATTGCTACCAGCAATAAGTTCAACAAGGGCTATTCTACTGCAAGTGCTCCCATCACCGGCAATTATTGGGCTGAAGGGCCAACTGTCGAAAAGATAGGGGATAAGTGGGTTGTCTTGTTTGACAAGTACCGAGACCACACCTATGGTGCAGTTGAATCTACAGACCTGATCAACTGGCAAGATATTTCCGAGAAGATATCTATGCCCAAAGGATTGAGGCATGGATCAGTCTTCATGATTTCTGTGAAAGAATTTGAAACTTTTTTTGGTCAATAAATCCTGCGAATTACGTAACTAGGGATTCGATCGTTGGAGGTAAGGTTTGATAGTGTAAGCCATACCTTAAAGGTTAAAAATTTAAAACAAGTTTTAAAACATGTTTAAAACAGACAGGCTAGATATTGCCATATTATGCCACCTTCTACTATT
>CALPWM020000241.1 GCA_943327275.2 Chitinophaga pinensis | reverse complement strand
TGACAGCAGCTCCATCGGATCCACCTTCCGGTTGTACAATCCACCAAACAGGTCAATCAACTCCAGGAGTTTCAATCCGGGATAAAAGCCAGAGGTCTGGAGTTGAACACCAATAATTTTTTTGATCTCATCAGGCTGCTTGTCCAGGTCAAATCCTGCGATGTTGACTTCCCCTGAGGATTTGAGCCGAAGGGTTTCCATGATCTCAAGGGTAGTAGATTTGCCAGCTCCATTGGGGCCAAGCAATCCAAAGATTTCTCCCTCTTGGACATCAAAACTGATTCCCTTCACTGCTTCGAAGCTGCCGTATGATTTTTTAAGTTGACTAACCTTGATCATTTGATTTTGTTGATATTGTGCCTAACAATTGCCATCCAATTGAAGTTTTCATTCTTGATGGATCTCAATAAAATATATACTCCCCTTTGGGAGAAACCGCTACCACAGGTAATCTCTTGTTGTCCTCAAAAAAATCATACACACTTCTGAGATTCGCTTCAAAGGTTTTTAGGGAAGGATCTGCAGTGAATATTTTTTCCAAATACTCTGCACTTCTGGCATCCCTGTATTTGATCGGAAAAATATGAACGGGGATGAATTCCTGTCCTGCAGCCCTTGCATAGGTAGAAAGGATATACAACTCTTCAATCAGTGGGTCTGTAAGTGGGATACAGCCAACGGTTACACAACTTCCATGGATATAAATCTCGCCACCGGGCTTCATAGAATCGGCCAGCAGTTTATCTGAAGGATTGGGATAATTCAAACCCAGCGAAAGGTGGTAAGTACTGTTGGCATTGAATTCATTGATATAATAAAATCCCTCAGGCACCTGATAATCTCCTTCCATTCGCTTTGGGCCCATCGTTCCCGCTAGCGCACAAATGCGGTAAGACTTGAAAAGGGAAAACGTATCGGTGAGCTTGTTTTTCACCCAAACCTGCAAGTCGCTGTTGAATTTGAAAGAACGTATGTACACATATTTTGCCGGCCAGGCCAGCTTTTTGGCGGCAAACTGCTTTTTCAGGGTATCCTCTCTGTTGGCAAAAGCCTTTGAAACCCGCGAAAACGACTTTTGGTATTCAACAAAAGAGCTTTGAGCCCTGCCTGCCAAACAGGCCATCAATCCTTGAAAAAGGAGCAAAAAAACGATCTTTCTGAATATTGGGGCTTTGATGTGCATCACCTTGCAAAATTAATGGTTTTGAATTAGCGATAAGTTAAAGATATTTGCATTCTATGATCAAGGCAGGTATTTTGGGAGGAGGTCAGCTTGGCAGGATGCTACTACAAGAAGCAGCCAACTATCCCGTAGAAGTTAGCGTGATGGAAAAGGACCCTTCATGTCCTTCCGCCAAACTATGTCATCATTTCATTACCGGTGACATCACCAATTATGATGATGTCATCAGGTTTGGAGAAGGATTGGATGTCATTACCATCGAAATAGAAAATGTCAATGTGGAAGCACTCTTTGAATTGGAGAAAAGAGGATGCCGCATCATTCCAAAACCCCAGGCCCTGCGCACCATCAAAAACAAAATCTTCCAAAAGGAATTTTATACTGAACACCAGATCCCCACTGCATCTTACAAGGTCTTGCAGAACAGGGAAGAACTGAAAAATAACATTGATTTTCTCCCTGCTGTACATAAATTGGCAACGGGCGGATATGATGGAAAAGGTGTACAAATCATCAAAAAACAAGAAGATATTCCTCTTGGATTTGATGCCCCCGCTGTATTGGAAAAAATGATCTCGATTGAAAAGGAAATTGCCATTATTGTGGCAGTGGCTGAAAACGGGAAAACCGCTATTTATCCTCCTGTGGAGATGTTTTTTGATCCCGTCCTCAATCTGCTGGATCTTCAGCTTTGCCCTGCATCCATACCGGAAAAAACCCTTTGGAAGGCAGAAGCCATTGCCCTGACAGTTGCAAGAAAACTGGATTCACCGGGTATTTTTGCCATTGAGATGTTTGTTGACAGGGAAGGAAATGTTTGGGTCAATGAAACTGCGCCAAGGGTGCACAATTCAGGGCATCATACCATTGAAGCCCACTATAGTTCTCAGTTTGACATGCTTTGGAGGATCATCCTGAACTATCCGCTGGGTAACACATCAATGATCATGTCTTCCATGATGGTCAACCTGCTTGGAGCTGAAGGGTATGCGGGGGAAACGCAATACGAGGGGTTGGAAGAAATCTTGTCTATCCCTGATGTTTTCGTTCATCTCTATGGCAAGACCGACACCAAGCCCGGACGAAAAATGGGACATGCCACCATCATCAGCAATGAAAAACAGGAACTGATTCATCAGGCCAACAAGATCAAAAGCACCCTCAGGATCAAAGGCAATAAAACAATTTAAAACCCCAAAAATGGCTGTAAGCAAAGCAAGCAACAAAAAGAAACCCATCGTAAGCATCATCATGGGAAGCGATAGCGACCTTCCAGTGATGGTTGCCGCTGCAGACCAGTTGAATGAATTCGGCATTCCTTTTGAGCTCACCGTTGTTTCAGCCCACAGAAGCCCTGAACGACTGGTCAGATTTGCTTCTACCGCTGCCAAAAGAGGCATCAAGGTGATCATTGCAGGTGCAGGTGGTGCTGCCCATTTGCCTGGCATGGTGGCCTCAATTACGACGCTACCGGTGATTGGCGTACCCATCAAATCTTCCAATTCCATAGACGGTTGGGATTCCGTCCTGTCCATCTTACAGATGCCCAATGGCATACCTGTGGCCACTGTTGCACTGAATGGGGCAAAGAATGCTGGCATCCTTGCAGCATCCATCCTGTCCACCAGCAGCAAGCCTTTGGAAAAGAAACTCATTGCCTTCAAAACAAAAATGAAGAATGAAGTTGGGAAAAAAATCAAGGCATTGAAAAGCAAAGGATTCGACAATACATTTGATCAATAATGGACCTCGCAAAATACATTGACCACGCCGTTCTTCATCCTACTGCAACCGATAAGGACCTTGAAAACGCTTGCAGGATTGGCTTGAAATACGGCACTGCAACCGTCTGCGTGAAGCCATCTGCCGTAGCGAAGGCTGCGGAATTACTCAAGGGTTCTGCTGTTGGAGTTTGCACAGTGATTGGATTTCCTCATGGCGGAAACACTACAGATATCAAAGTGATTGAAACGATTGAGGCCTGCAGGAATGGGGCCACTGAAATTGACATGGTAGTAAACATCGGCAAAGTAATCGGAGGAGATTGGGATTATGTGGAAAATGAGATTGCACAAATCATGGACGCAGCGCTGGAGCACAACGCCATCCTTAAAGTAATCTTTGAAAACGATTACCTCAACGATGATCAAAAAATTCAACTCTGCAAGATTTGCTCAAGCCTTCATGTAGCCTTCGTGAAAACATCAACAGGCTTTGGATACGTCAAACAGGAAGATGGAAAATTTCTGGCCAAAGGCGCAACCATTCATGACCTGAAATTGATGCGGGAGCATTGTTCACCGGATATACAAATCAAGGCCTCGGGTGGCATTCGGAATCGAGAAGAAGTGATGGCGGCCATTGAAGCTGGTGCTACCAGGGTTGGGTTGTCTGCTACTGAAGAAATTTTGAAAAAAAGTTGAAGAAGTTGAAGGGGTTTAAGAGGTTGAAGATCTTAATCACCTCAACCACTTCAACAGGCCGAAGGCCGACTTCAACCGCTTCAACCCAAAATAACTACTCCAAACCTCTGCTCCAAAGCCAGTGAGTGATTGAGAATTACGTCAATAAACGAAGGACCGTATTGAGCATAGTAAGGCATAAAATTATCTACCCTTTCCTGTAAAGTATTGTTGGGGAACAATTCCGCTTTCAGTTTCCAGATGCGCTGCAATTGAATGGATTGTTTCTTGCGTTCTGCTTTGAGCATTTTCTTTTCCAATGTCTCCAGCTTCTTCAAATGATCTACTTCCAACGAGTGAACATGCTGAACAAGCGTTTTATCAATAGCTGCTGCCCTTTTTCTCAAATGGTTGAAG
>CALPWM020000240.1 GCA_943327275.2 Chitinophaga pinensis | reverse complement strand
TCTCGCTGCCACCGTTTTTGCTACCGACCTGTACAAGAACCTTATCAGGAAATCAGCAAGTGAAAAAGAGCAAATCTTGGTTGCCAGAATTTTTACCATTCTCTTTGGTGCAGGCACTGTTTTTATTGCATTGCTGGTTCCCCGCATTGGCGGCATTGTTGATTTTGTTTTGAGCATTGCTTCAATTGCCGGAGGTGCATTATTTGCCCCCATCATCTGGAGCCTTTTCTCAAAACGTCAAACGGCGATTTCTGTTGTAACGGTTACCCTTGTAACACTTTCCATCAATTTGTTTTTAAAACTATTGGCACCATCATTGTTAGGCCTGAAGCTATCACGAACCATGGAAACGGTTGTTGGTCAGTCCATTCCATTGATTTGTCTGTTGGCTTTTGAGTTATATTATAAGTCCAAAGGAATGTTTGCTCCTACACCTGTTGTTGTCGCAGATATTTCATTGTCTGAAACTGATATTGCTGATGAAGAGGATGCCAAGGCTCAAAATAACTTCGGCATCAAGGTGATTGCCATAGCCATGGCCATTGTAGGTCTGGGTATTGCAACCCTGGGCTTCTTGTCGATTGAATCATCAACCATTGTGATATCTGTCGGTGTCTTTATCGTATTTATTTCTTTTTTCATTTGGCGTGCTGCAATGCCTTCCAAGTTGCTTTCCGTGTTATTGCTGATTGGTTTAACCATCAGTGCAAATGCACAGCCAGATGCCATTAAAAAAGTATTGGTGAACCAGGCCGGTTATAATTTGAATGAATCAAAGCGTCTGGTTGCCTGGGGTATCAAGGATGGTGAAAGATTTCAACTGAGATCAGTTGCATCCGGAGGCATTGTATTTACCGGTAAGATCAATCAGTTTGCAGGAGATTTTTCTGCCTTCAACCCCGCGTCCAATGATCAGTACATCGCAGAGGTAGCTGGATTAAAACCGTCTGTTCCTTTTCGCATCATAGCATTTTATCAGGAGATTGTTTCTTCCAAAATGGCCTATGATTTTTTCATTGATGTTCGAGGGTCAACTGATCCAGTTAATTCAAACGAAGCCAAAGTATATGGCGGAGGACCTTCCCGGGATGTAGGGTCATATGGCTTGGAGACTGTTTTTGAAACCATGTTTTTTGCCAGCAATCCTGCTCTTTTTGACAATTGGAAAAATGAAATGGGGAATGGCAAAGTTCCGGATCTGATTGCCTTGATCCTTTGGCATGCAGAATTCGCCTATAATCATCATGCTTTCAATGGACCGATTGGAAGCCGACATGGTTGGTTGGGATATGAGGGAACGGAGAAAATGAATTATGATTATTGGAATACACTGGATCAACTTGCCGCAGTATGTGCGGCCTATCACAGCTTTCTGAAGCCTTATTTATCTGAAGAAAAATACAAGGCATACAGAAAGGTTTGTTTGGAAAAATGGACAGCCTATGAAAGGCACAAGGTGGTTCGCTATTGGACCTATAGCAACAAATGGGTTGATCTGGGATACCAGGAATTCAGTGAGATGGGTAATGCCTATGGTCAGTCTGTGTTCAGCAATCTTTTCATGTACCTGACAGAAAAAAATGAAAAAGATGGTCAACCCGAAAAGTTCCTGGCATGGGCAAAGGAAAGTGTGGATGACATTGTAAAGAATTGGGATTTTAACAATGTGCGCCACATGTGGTGGATCAGGAATGCCGAGCATATCACGCCACAGGCATTGGCTTTTTTTGTCATGACTGTTCCAGAAAAAGAATCCAAACTGGCCAAAGATAAATTGAGTGCCTGGATGGATCATATTCTTTCCAGATCAAAGAACCCATGGCAATACAGGACACATAGTGATACAGAATGGGCTCATCCCAAAACCAAGGAATTGGGTGGTGCTCCTGCTTTGGGTGGCAGCTTGTTTGCTGCTGCGCATGTTTTGAAAAGGCCTGAGGCAAGACCAGTTGCCTGGTCTCAGATTGACTTTACTTTTGGGCTTAATCCTCTGGGGGCTCATTTCAGCAACAAAAGCAAGGAAAGGCTGGCCATCAAAGGATATTGGGAAGATGTTGAAGTAGGATGGCCTCAGGCACATCCCAATGGATATGGTATGCTTGGCCTTGCAAGAGGTACCCTTGACGGCACACCACTGGATAAGGACTTTCCACGATACGGATCTGTTACAAGCATCGCAGTTGCTGATTCAGCGTCTGACAAGATTGGACTTAACGCCTATGCTACAGAAGGTTGGGCCATATCCAATCGCGGTTGGTTGGCGACACTTACATTCTCAACCCTGCACAGTATTGAACTCCGTATGGTCAATGCATCAGGTAAAATGATCAATGCTTCATCCACAGGCAATAAGGTTTTTGTTGAATTAAAGGCTCCTCTCAATATCAATCCAACGCAAAAGGATGTAGCCTGGGTTGAGCAAACCCTTGAAAATGGAGATGTTATCAGAATTAATTTGCTTGAAACCGCCGAGGATACCGGTATTTTTCGCGCTGCATTGAAACCTACTCACGATAAAAAGACAAGGTTGTCATATGGATACTGGGGATTCAGGAAAGAAGCCGTGCTGAAATGGAATTGATTTTCTTCTAACAAACAAAACGATTGATCATGAAGTTTCATCCGCTCAGCAAAATGTTATTGACACTCGTTATTTGCATTGTCGCTATTCATGTACAAGCGGATGATATTCCGATTGGGCAACAAAATATTGCTCTTCCAAAATCATGGAAATTTTCAATTGATCCCAACAACAAAGGCCTTTCATCTGGATGGCAGAAAAGCAGTTTCAATGATCAGGGCTGGGAATCCATGAAGGTGCCTGACAATTGGGATTTGCACAATGAATACGCCAATTACAGGGGAAAGGCCTGGTACAGGACTACATTTTTTGTGCCAGTATTAAAAGGCAGAAGCGCCATACTGGCTTTCGGTGAAGTGGGAAATTCATACAAGGTATTTATCAACGACAGCTTAATTGCGCAGGTGCTCTGTGGTGACTTTACTCAAGAATTTGATTTCACTAAAATCTGCAAACAAGGTGCTCAAAACCAGTTGTCTGTTGAAGTAGACAATTCACTTTCCTGGGGAGCTTATTGGAACTGGGGTGGTATACGCAGACCTGCAATGGTTCATTTGCGCAATTCAGTCTATATCGAGCGTCAGGAAATTGTTGGCTCACCTGATTTGCAAAAAGGAACTGCATCCATCAGAACAGCGGTCTATGTAAGAAATACAGGAAAACTGGATAAGCCAGTTCTGCTTGTTCAACACATTTCGAAATCCTCACAAGCCGTTGTTTCCTCTTCAAAACAAGTTGTTGCAAAGGCAGGCACGACAACTCAATTCATTATCGATCAATCATTGACGGCAGCGCAAGTGGCCTTATGGCATTTTGATCGTCCACATTTGTATGAAAGCAAATTTGATGTGAAAGAAACTGGTGTTGTAACTTTTCAACACAAGGACAGGTTTGGTATTCGGAAAATCGAAATGGATGGATACCAATTTAAATTGAATGGGGAGTCTGTAAGACTTGCAGGATACAACTGGGTGGCGGATGACAGAACAACGGGCAGTACACTGCCTGAGCATCGTTATAAGGAAGATATTGATATGATGAAGGAGGCTGGTGCAAATATGGCAAGGCTTTCGCACCGTCCATTGCCAAAGGATGTGATGGATTATTTGGATGAAAAAGGAATCCTGGTCTTGGCTGAGTACAACAACTGGCCAGACTTCATGAATGATAGAACAGTTGAGGCAAAAGAGTTTGCTTCAAAATTCATCAGGCAAAACTTCAACCATCCTTCTATTTTTGGATGGAGTGTTGGAAATGAAAACGGCAACCTTAAAGAGAACCCTGAGGTCAACAAATACGTCGCTGCCATCATTCCCTTCATCAAAAAACAACTGGACAGCAGCAGGCTGGTAACCTATGTTTCGCATACTGCCGATTACCAGGACAATGATGCAGCGCAATTTTGTGATGTACTGATGATCAACAAGTATGGAGGCTATGCAAAGGGGGTTGACAAT
>CALPWM020000239.1 GCA_943327275.2 Chitinophaga pinensis | reverse complement strand
GACAAGGCCTGTTCGCAGATCGAGTGTCCTGGAATATTGGCGGGCCTCTTTCATGTTGAAATGCATGAACAGGTTCCCTAAGGGAGCATAGGATGATGAAAATTTACCTTGAATGAATTTTGTTAGGCTGTCTGCTTTTTTATACTCTCCTGCAAACAGCGCTTCCCGCACCATGGGAAGGTATTTCTTCGCATCAGGATTCATGTTGGCATCTACCGGATATCCAGCCCAGAGCGTTGCCTCATTCAATGATATCCTGTCTTTGCTGATTCCGCCATACACCATACCGCCAATCCGGCCATTTCCTATCGGCAGGGCATCCTCAAAATGAGTAGCGGGCTTGTCATACATCATTACACTGCTTTGCTGGGAATAGGCCGAAGTTGTCATCAGCAGGCAAAAAAACAAGATAATTCTTTTCATGAATGGGTTTTAAATGACTTGAAAGCCGTGTGCATAAGGATCGTCTTCAATATCGATGGAAATGGTATTGTGCCCGTAAATTTTGGCCCATCCTTCAATGGATGGACGCATGGCGGGCTTTCCATTCACGAAAGTCTCTTCTTCAATCCTGCCAATAAACTTGCTTCCAATGATGCTTTCGTGGATGAACTTCTCGCCTTTTTTCAACAACCCTTTGGCATACCATTGCGCCATGCGCGCGCTGGTGCCTGTTCCGCAGGGTGAACGGTCGATGGCCTTGTCACCATAGAACACAGCATTGCGCGCAGTTGCTGCGGGATCGATGACGGCACCACACCAGAGAATATGACTGCACCCATTGATCGTTGAATCTTCAGGATGAACGAATGTATATTTAGCATTGATGTTTTTCCTGAGTTGCCTTGCCATGCTGATGAGCTGGTCTGCGGTAAAATGTTCCAGGCCGGCGAAGTTTTCCTGTACATCAACGATGGCATAAAAATTTCCGCCGTAGGCAACATCCACCCTGATGTTTCCAAGACCAGGGCAATCCACTGACAGATCAGCCTGGTCCAGATAGCCGGGTACGTTGGTGAGTCGGACTGAACTGACTTTATCACCAGTCATTGTGTATTCAATCTGCACAAGCCCGGCTGGCGCTTCCATCCGGATCTTTCCACTGACCTTGGGTTTTACCAGGCCCGATTCAATGGCAGCGGTGATCGTCCCGATGGTGCCATGGCCACACATGGGCAGACATCCGCTGGTCTCTATAAACAGTACAGCAAAATCATTCTCAGGATCATGGGGTGGATAGAGGATGCTGCCACTCATCATGTCATGCCCCCGGGGTTCAAACATCAAACCTTTTCTTATCCAATCAAATTCGCGCAAAAAATGTTGACGCTTCTCACTCATGTTGCTACCCTCCAGCCCCGGGCCACCCGATACCACCAGCCTGACTGGGTTGCCACAGGTATGTGCATCAACACATTCAAAAACATGGCCAGACAACTGGTGTGTTAAACGGTTCAAGGGCAGCGAAAGTGGTTGGGTAGACATAGATGTACAATTTAAATAAAATGAACGAAATTAGGTGTCTAATTGGTTGTATATGGAGACTTATGGTAAGATTTTGTTGATTGCCATGCCGATATTCCTGATGCTCGTACTGCTGGAAAAATGGTATGGTTGGAGAAAGGGCAATGACACAGTGAGAACCATGGACATGGTTTCATCGCTCGCTTCAGGCATAACCAATGTTACCAAAGATGTACTGGGCCTCAGTGTTGCCATCATCAGCTATGGCTGGATGGTACAGCATTTTGCCATCACCCATATTGAAGAAGGCCTGGCCGTGTACATCATCGCCTTTATTGCACTTGATTTTTCTGGCTACTGGATACACAGGATTCAACATACAACCAATGTATTCTGGAACGCTCATATCATTCACCACAGCAGTGAAGAGTTTAACTTGGCCTGTGCCCTGAGACAAAGCATCTCCGTTTTTTTCAAATTGTTCACCTTCTTTCTCTTGCCAGCGGCCTTGCTGGGTGTGCCAGGAAATGTAATTGCCGTTGTGGCGCCGCTCCACCTGTTCATTCAGTTCTGGTACCATACCCAACACATCGACAGGATGGGTATTTTAGAGAAAATCATTGTAACACCCTCCCATCACAGGGTTCACCATGCCATCAACCCTGAATACATCGATAAAAATTACTCACAGGTTTTCATTGTATGGGACAAACTTTTTGGGAGTTTTCAGGAAGAAAGAAAAGACATTCCTCCCGTCTATGGGATCACGCATCCTGTTGCGACATGGAACCCGATCAAGATCAATTTTCAACACATGGCTCATTTGGTGACTGATGCCTGGAGAACAAGCCATTGGATGGACAAGGCCCGGATCTGGTTCATGCCAACAGGATGGAGACCTGCAGATATGATTGAAAATTATCCGCTGAAAAAAATTGAGGATGTATATGCTTTTGAAAAATACAATCCACCCAGTAGCCCGGGGCTCAGGAGCTGGTCAATGATCCAACTGGTTTTTCTCTTGCTTTTCATTTCTTACCTCTTTGGAAACCTTGCAGATGTTGGCAGCCCGGGCATTTTCCTTTATGGACTATTCATCTTTCTCTACATCTATGCACTGACATCTCTAATGGATGCTGACAAGCAGGCTCCTGTTTGGGAAGCCTTGAAAATGGTCACAGGTTTTTATCTAATCTATTCAACGGGAGGATGGTTTGGTGCAGAAAAATACCAGGCTTCCATTCCTTATGTGGTGGGATTTTATTTGGTTGTTTCGATGTACCTGTCCACCAGCTTTTCCATCAACCGTAAAGTGAGTGTACCTTCAGAAAGCAACAGGTCGTGAAACTGCCTGATATCAAATTTATCTCCCAGCGCTGATGTTGCCCGCTTGCGAAGCTCCTTGATTTTCAACTCGCCCATCTTATAGGCCAATGCCTGACCAGGCCAGGCTATATAGCGGTTGATTTCTGTATTGACTTCATGCAATGACAACGCAGTATTGTCTGCCAGGTAGGCGACTGCCTGATCCCGAGACCATCCTTTGGCATGAAGACCAACATCAATGACCAACCTACAGGCCCTCCACATGTCATAGGTCAACTGTCCAAAGCGGCTGTATGGATCTTTGTACAATCCTATCTCATAGCCCAAAGATTCTGCATACAATCCCCACCCTTCCCCAAAAGCATTCACATAAAGATTTCTGCGAAAAATGGGGAGATTTTCAAGCTCCTGGGTGAGTGACATCTGCAAATGATGACCGGGTACTGCTTCATGCAGGGTAAGCGCTTCCAGTGTATAAAGACTTCTTGAGGGAAGGTTATAGAGATTGACCCAATAGTTCCCAGACCTGGTACTTTTGATGGGTGCAGGAGAATATCTCCCTGCGGTGTAGGTTGGTGCAATTTCTGATGGTACCGGTTCTACACCATAAGGTTGACGGGGAAGCCGACCGAAAAGGGTGGGCAGTTTTCCATCAATTTTTTTGGCGATGAAAGATGCTTCTTTCAAGAGCTCCTCGCCACTGGTGGGATAGAATTTGGGATCTGTTCTCAGCGATAGGATAAAAGCCTTCATGTCTCCCTGGAAGCCTACCGCTGACTTCACTTCTTCCATGGCCAGTTTGACCCTCGCCACCTCTTTCAAACCAATGTTGTAGATGGAATCATAGCCGAGGTCAGTGGTGGTAAAATGTTTGACCCTTTCCTGGTAAAAAGCCAATCCTGATGGGAAAAATTGGGCGCCGGGTCTCTTGGGGGCCTTGACCAAATATTCGCTTTCAAAAAAAGACTTGACATTTTTGTAAGCAACAACAGCACTGGAAAGGATTGCCTTCCGGCCTTTCTGGAGCATCTCCTGCCACGCAGTTTCCGTGATGCCTGCAGGTTTTTTTGCGAATGGTTTCCAGAAGGATGAAGCCTCAGGATTGGCGACAATCTGCACTTCATAGGTATTGGAAAACTGCTTTACAACATCATAGGGTTGTGCAATGCCAACCGCTAACCCCTTTCGCATCAAACCGAAATGTTCTTCCATATAACGGGGCAAATCATTCAGCTTGGCAATATAGTCTTCTG